>JANMBA010000233.1:0-4434 GCA_031360105.1 Novosphingobium sp. | reverse complement strand
CCGATGCGGGCGAAAACGTGCTGCGCAAGGCCGCCGCATTCAAGGTCTTTGCCAGCGAGATGTGCGGGCGAGTGGCGGACCGGGTGGTGCAGATCTATGGCGGCGCAGGCTACCTGGCTGAATATGACGCAGAGCGATTCTTCCGCGACGCGCGGATTTACCGGATTTACGAAGGCACCACGCAGATCCTTCAGCTGCAAATTGCCAAGCACATGCTGCGCGAATGGGCGGCGGCTCAGTGAGTAACTGGAATGCGTGGGTCGGGCGCACGGAGCAGCGCAGCGATGTGATCAGCAAGAGCCTTGCCGCGCGCTGGCTGGCGACGCTTGATCGGGCTGCATCGGATGAAGGCAGCCTGCCGCAAGGGCTGCACTGGTGCCTGTGCCCGCCCGATGCGGCGACCGCTGCGCTTGGCCCTGATGGGCACCCCTCGCGCGATGACAGCGCGGACAGCTTCCTCCCGCCGCTGCCGCAGCCGCGCCGGATGTGGGCTTCAAGCAAAGTGGACTTCCTTGCCCCTTTGCAGCCTGGGCAGAGCATTGTGCGAACCTCGCAAGTCCAGTCAATCACCGAAAAAGGCGGCGGCTCAGGCACCCTGGTGTTCGTCGATCTGGTGCACGAGACGCGCGCCGATGGCGCAATGGCGGTGCGCGAGGTGCAGACGCTGGTGTATCGCGATGCCTCCCCGCCGGGCGCTGCACCAGTGCCGCCAGAGCCAGGGCCAGGGACTTTTGATCGGTCAGATTGGCACGCGGTACGCGAGGTTACGCCGACCGAGTCGCTGCTGTTCCGCTATTCCGCGCTGACCTTCAACAGCCACCGGATCCATTACGATTTGCCCTATGCGATGGGGCAAGAAGGCTACCGCGGCCTCGTCGTCCACGGCCCGCTGACCGCCACCCTCTTGCTTGATCTTGCGCGCCGTGAACTTGGCGACAATGCGCTGAACAGCTTCAGCTTCCGCGGCCTTAGCCCGGCGATTTGTGGCGAGGCGTTGCATCTGGCGCTACGCGTGCAGGACGGCGGCTGGGAGCTTGGCGCATTTGCCCGCGATGGACGGCACGTGATGAGCGCGAGTGCGGCGTAGCAATCGCCGTCACACCCGGCTAACGCTAAGCGCATGGCCAAAGCAGATCGTCTCGAACGCCTCGATATTCGCCGGGCAGAGCTTGAAGCGGACTACACCGCCGCGCTGATCGCTGCGCTGCGGGTGACGGCGGCGGGCAAATGGGGCCTGTTCGATCATACCGGCGATCGCTCGGCCCGCGCTGCACTGGCACCGGTTATCGCGGAATTGTCCGACCTTGGCGAAGCAATTGAAAAAACGCGCGAGCAATTGGGCCTGCCCTCGTTCGATCTGCACCCCGAATTTCTCGCCGCGCGGGGCAAGCCCGATTCGCAGGCGGTAGGCGAACCCAAACAGGCGCAGGCGTGGCTCGCGCGGTTAGGAACGGACGCGGGCGACTAGTCCAGTTGCACTTTGCCCCGCCCGGCCTTGATCGTGCCGCGAATTTTCTTGCCCGCCAGCCGCTCGACTTTGCCCACCCGGTTGAGCCGGGTCTTGGCGCGTTTTTGCGGCAAATCGTGGGCATCGGCGAGCAGTGCCAGCAGCCGCGCCCGCGCATCGCTGCGGTTGGCGTCCTGCGTGCGGAACCGCCGCGCGGTCAGCACGATCTCGCCCGCTGAGGTCAACTTGCTGCCCGCCAGCGTGCGCAGCCGCGCATAAACCAAGGGGTCAAGCCGCAGCGCGTAAAGATCGATCCGCAACTGCACTGCGGTCGCGACCTTGTTGACGTTTTGCCCGCCTGGCCCGGTGGCCGTGATAAAGCTCTCGCTCAGTCCGGACAGCGCGCGCGCGGCGACATCGGGGGGCAGATCAGCCATCGCCAGTTACCATCAGCGGCATTTCGAAATGCGGCTCGGTAAAGCCCAGCGCGAGGAAATCGAGCGGCATCGGCGAGACTGCAACAATCGGCGGTTTCTCGCCGCGTTCGACCGTCAGCCCGGCGGCGTGCAGCATCGTGCGCTTGGCACCCGCGCCGTCGCCGTAGATCGGATCACCCAGCAACGGCAGGCCAAGGCCCGCCAGCGCATGGATGCGGATCTGGTGCGTGCGCCCGGTTTCGGGGCGAAATTCGACCAGTGTGTTGCCGTTTTGAACATCGAGCTTGCGCCAGTGCGTGATCGATGGCTTGCCCTTTTTGGCCGGGATCATCCGCCAGCCGGCTTCGGCGCTGCTGATCTTGCTGAGCGACAATTCAATCATTCCTTCGTCCTCAGCCAGCAGCCCGGCGACGATCCCCAGATAGCGTTTCTCCACGTCGCGCGCCTCGAAGGCGGCCTGAAACCGTTTGTGCGCCTTGGGATTGCGGGCCAGCAGCAAGCAACCCGAGGTATCGTGATCGAGCCGGTGGACTGCAATCGGCAAACGCTGGAACCCCAGCTTGAGCGCTTCGAGATAATTCTCAAGGCTGAGGCCGCCGTTGCGCGGCGGGTCGATCGGCAGGCCCGCCGGTTTGTCGATCACAAGCGCTTCGCCGTCTTCGAACAGGATTGGCAGCTGGGTGTTCATTTCAAAGCACTTTCAATGCGGCGGACGGCTTCATCAAGTTCTGCTTGGCTGGCGGCGAAGCTGAGGCGGAAGCCGTCATGACTGCCAAAGGCCGAGGCGGCAACTACCGCGACGCCATGGTCGAGCAGGTGCAGGCATAGCGCCTCGTCATCCCTGAACCGGGCCATCAGTGGACCAGCATCGACCAGGCAATAGAACGCGCCGTCGGGGCTGGGCGTGCTCAGCCCGGGGACAGCATTGATTGCGCTGACCACCTGATCGCGGCGGCGGCGCATAATTGCGCACCAATCGACCAGAAATTCCTGCGAACCCTCGAGCGCTGCGACGGCGGCAGCTTGGCTGATTGACGACGGGTTCCCCGAGCTGTGCGATTGCAGCTTGCCCATTGCCTTGATCAGCCATTCGGGTCCAGCGGCCAGACCAATGCGGAAGCCAGTCATCGCGTGGCTTTTGGATAGGCCTGAGACGGTCAGCACGCGCGCAGCGAGGTCCGGACAGACCGCCGCGATGGATGCGTGGCGGCCGGGCAGATAGCGCAGCGGCGCGTAGATATCGTCCGACATGACCATGATCTGCGGGTGCACGGCAAGCACTTCGCCCAGCGCAATCAGCTCTTGCGCCGAATAAACCGCACCGGTCGGGTTGCCGGGGCTGTTAAGCAGCAACCAACGGGTTTTGGACGTAATCGCGGCTGCAAGCTGTGCGGGGGTGATCCGGTAGCCGCTCGCGGGGGTAGTTTCCAGCGGCACTACTGTGCCCCCGGCAAAGCGCACAATCTCAGGATAGCTGACCCACCACGGCGCGGGGATCAGTACTTCGTCGCCCGGATCGAGCGTGGCCAGCAGCGCGTGAAAGATCGCTTGTTTACCGCCCGCGCTGATCATCGTCTGGCTGGCGGGGACGGTTATGCCCAGATCGCGCGTGAAGTGCAGCGCAGCGGCTTCGCGCAGCCGCAAGGTGCCGCTGACTGCGGTATATTTGGTCTCGCCCGCATCGAGCGCTGCTTTGGCCGCATTGATCACATGCGGCGGGGTGGCGAAGTCGGGCTCGCCAACCGACAGCGAAATAATATCGCGCCCCTCCGCCTTCAATTCAAACGCGCGGTCCATCATCGCGGCGGTGCGCGACGGCGCGATCCGGGTCAGGGCCTGTGAAAGCCCCGCCCCTTCAGGGGAGGGGTTGGGGTGGGAGGTGTTCGCAGTGCGCATCATACCGGCCCCGGCCTCTCGCCTGAAGGGGCGGGGAGCAGGCGGCCCGCGAACAGCCCGCGCAAGGCATTGCCGAGCAGGAACCCGCCGCCCAGGTCGTCCAGCGTCAATCTGGCCTCGACCGCGCGGCCGCTTTCAAGCAATGCGCGGCGCAGCACGCCGGGTAGCAGCCCCAGCGCAGCGGGCGGGGTTAGCAGTTTCCCATCGCGCTCGACGAACAGCGAAGTGAAGCTGCCCTCGGTAACCAAGCCGTCATCGCGCAATAGCAGCGCTTCGCTCGCGCCTGCCCCGCGTGCCGCGGCCAGCGCGGCTTCGTAAAAATGCCGGTCGCTGCTTTTGTGACGCAGCCGCCAGTCGCCTGGATCGACCGGCAGCGGCAGCACAGCGCAGGCCACCGGTTCGCTGATCGGGGGCGGCAACCCGCTCAGCTCAAGACAATAGGCCCCGCCGCGCGCAGCGAGCAGCCGCAGCCTGGCCGGGGCTTCGGCCTCAAAACATAGCGCTTGAATCGCATTGCGCACCGCGTGGCGATCAAATGCAAAACCCAGTTCAGCCGCGCTGGCCGTGATCCGCTCAAGGTGCAGTTCGAGCAGCGCAATCCCCTCATCCGGGGTAAACCGCATGGTTTCGATCAGGTCCGCGCCGCCCGCTGCC
>JANMBA010000151.1:0-7176 GCA_031360105.1 Novosphingobium sp. | reverse complement strand
CAATGAACCGCGGGGTGGAGATCGACAGCAATGTCGCCGATTTGCCTGCCGTTGGTGGCAAGCTGCGCAGCGCAATCACCCGTCAGGTCGAAATGGGGGTGGCGATCCGCATGGCCTGCCTCGACGTGCTGACCCGCAAGGCGCGCGGCGTGCCGGGCTGGGATGGGGAGGGCTGGGCATGAGCGCGGCGGCTCCGCTGACCATCCTGAACGGGCGGCTGGTGCTGCCCAGCGGCGAGCCGCAACCGGGCGGAATTCGCTGCGCCGCTGGCCGGATTGCCGCGCTGGGCGCAGTTACCGCGCAGCCAGGCGACACCGTGATCGATGCCAAGGGCGCGCTGATCGCGCCGGGGCTCGTGGACCTCGGGGTGTTCGCGATCGACAAACCGGCGTTTCATTTTGGCGGGATTACCCGGGCCGCACTGATGCCCGATCAGAACCCGCCGCTCGATCACCCGGCGCGGGTGCGGTTCGCCGCGCTATCGGGCAAGCCTGACTTGTGGGTCCATCCGCTAGCAGCCGCCACGCGCGGGCTGGAGGGCGCGGAGCTGGCCGAGCTGGCACTGATGCGCGAGGCCGGCGCCAAAGCGGTCGCCACCGGGCGGCGCTGGATCGGCGATTCGGGCACCATGCACCGGCTGCTGTCCTATTGCGCGATGCTGGGGCTGACGGTGATTACGCATGCCGAGGATGCCGGACTGACCGGCGGCGCGGTGGCGACTGCGGGCGAAATAGCCACGCGCTATGGCTTGCCAGCGGCCCCTGCCGAGGCCGAGGCGCTGGCGATTTCCCGCGATCTGGCCTTGGCCGAGCTGACCGGGGCGCGGCTGCATTTCCGGCAGGTTACGACGCGGGCCGGGCTTGATCTGATCCGTGCCGCCAAAGCCTGCGGCCTGACGGTAACCGCCGGAGTCACGCCCGCGCATTTCATGCTGTCAGACACCGCGCTGGGCGATTTCCGCACTTTCACGAAGCTTTCGCCGCCGCTGCGCAGTGAGGCCGACCGGCAAGCGGTGCGCGCCGCCTTGACCGATGGGACCATCGACGTGGTGGCATCGGGCCACGATCCGCGCGGACCCGAAGACAAACGGCTGCCGTTTGCCGATGCCGAGCCGGGGATGGCCGGGGCCGAGACGCTGCTGGCGCTGACGTTGGCCTTGGTCCGCGACGGGGTGATCGATACCGCGCGTGCCTTCGCGCTGCTGTCGGCCAATCCCGCCGCGCTGCTGGGGGTGGCCGCCGGCGCGCTGGAACTGGGCCGCGAGGCCGATCTGGCGCTGATCGATCCGGCCAGGCCGTGGGTGGTCAATTCGGACAGGATGGCCGCCAGCGCGGGCAATACCCCGTTCGACAAACAAGGCGTCGAGGGCCGCGTGCTGGCGCTGTTCAAAGGCGGCAGCGCGATCGGTTAAGCGCAGTACATAGGCTTGCCGTCAGCCCGGCGAAGGCCGGGACCCAGTCCAAATCAAGAAACAGCGGCGCTGCGCGAGCTCTTTGGCAGTGGGCTGGGTCCTGGCCTTCGCCGGGATGACGGGGAAGATTTCAGGCTATCCGCTCGAACTCCTTAAACGCGAAACCCCCTCCCGCCTGAGCGGAAGGGGGCTGCGGTACCCGTTATTATTTTTTGGGCTTAGTGGCGGCGGGCGTTGGCCGGGCCGATCGCGGAGACTGGCTTCATCGCGACTTTCGCGGCGACCGAAACCTTGGGCTTGAGTGCGGCTTGCGCCATCGCTGGGGCATTTACTGCGCGGCCCGGCAGCGTCCGGCTGGCGGCGTAAGCAAAACAGACCCCGCCGCGGTTTTTGACCGCCGAGCAAAGGCCGGAGGCGCCGCGCCCGTCAAGCCCGGCCGCAGCTACACGCCAGAAATGCTTGCCGTTCACATTGGCCTGCGTGATCGCCATTTTGAAATTGCGCAGTTCGGGGTTCTTTGCGGCGTAGTGCCCCCAAGCGCGGCGAGCGCCCTGCTCGCTCGCGAACGAACCAAGCTGGACCCGGTGCGACGAACCACGACCCGCAACCTTGGCCGCGGCATGACGCGGACGCAGGCCCGGACGGTGCGCGATGGTGGTGGGCCGCGCCGCAATTGCCATGCGCGCGCGCGCTGGAGCGGGGGTCAAGACTTGGGGTTCGGATGATGGCAGCGGCTGGACCACCGGCGCGGAATTGAACGCTTGCGAGAACGCCTCAGGCGTCGGTTCGGCGGGAGCGGCAACCGGCGCTGCGATCAACGCATCGACCGGCTGATACTGCGCCAGCGTCTCGGCCGGGGCAGCCGTGGCGGGCAGTTCGCTGGTGGCAGCAACTACCGGGGTGCCGCTCTTGACCGCGCCGGTTTCAGCCGCGAGCTGTTCCTGATCGCCGCTGGCATTAAGCGCCAGGGCGGTGGGCTGGCCCGCATCGGCGACCATTGGCACGCGCAGCAGTGCGGCCACCCGCAGCTTTGAATCTTCGGGACGGGCTTTCATCACCCAATCGCTGATCCGCGCATCGAGCTGTTCGGGCGGAACATCCTGCGCCGCCATCACGCGGGCTTCGCGCCAGCGTCCGTCGAGCGCATAGGCATAGGCGAGGTTCTGGCGCAGTTTGGGCGAAGTATCGCCGCCGCGCAACGCGTCCGAGAGGATCGCGACGCCGCGTCCGCTTTCGCCGGCCAGCGCATAAGCCAGGCCCAGGTCAACCGCCGGAATGGCATCGCGCCAGTCGTTCAGGATCGCTACCGCTTCGGCATTGCGGCCCGCACCGACATCCGCCAGTGCCAGCGACAGCGCGGTCTTGGCTGAATTGTCGCCCAGCTTCATGGCATCGTTGAAAGTGATCGCGGCGCTTTCAAAGCGCCCGGCGCGCAAGTACGATTGCCCCAGCAGCGCGCGGTACGAAGCATTGCGCGGATCGGCGGCGACTAGCGTTTCGGCCAAGCCGATCGCCTTGGCCGCATCGCCCTTGGTCAGCGCCTTTTGCGCTTCGGCGGCGGCTTTGTCGGTGCCCGACTTGGCAACCGCGCCCGTGCTGAACCCGGCCCCGGCGGCCATCGCCAAAGCAATCGCTCCAGCAAGGCCAAGCGGCAGGATCGAACGGCGAATGTGGCTGGTCTGCATGGGATAGGTCCCTTCCTCGAAAAATTTCATGGGCATTTCCGCGCGACTTGCGCGGCGAGCGCAGCAATCCCGGGTTGTTCGGCGAGCAGCCGGTCAAGCGCCTCGGTGACCAGTGCTTGCGCGCTGCGGCCCTGCACGGTGCAGGCCAACCGCAATTGCAGGTGACGTTCGGCATCGACCCGCAAGGTAAAAGCGGTGCGGCGGCCAGCGGTCAGCGCTGAATTCCGCTCAGCGCCCAGATCGCGCGTGAGCCCGCGCTGCTGGCGGACGACTGCGGGAAGTTGCGCTGACATCCGCCCGCCTGCATCGATCGAGACAACCTCGCCGCGCGGCTGCACATCATGATCATGGCCCATATCGTTCCAGCCCAGATCGTCATCGGCGACCGCGTCGAAGCTGACCGCCAGTGCGCTGGCTTGGGGGCGCATGGCTGGCTTGGCGCCGCCTTTGCGCGCAAGCAGCCGCGGGGTCAGCGACGCGATTGGCCGGTGATCCGACGGTTTAGGAGCAGAAGTTTTGAGGGTGGCCATGCCGCAGGCGCTCCGCTTACGAGCCGGCCACGCGGCGGCCGAAGCCGCCCGCCGAACGGTGCATGCCTTGCACGTTTGCTGCCGTAGTGGGGGCAGCGAACACGGTGCGGCGGAAATTCTTTTCGAGCCGGTCCGAAATGTAGTTCCACAGCGCGGTCACTTCGGCCGAGCTGCGGCCATTGGGATCAACCTCCATCACAGTGCGGCCGTCGATCATCGAGGCGGCAAAATCGGTCCGGTGATGCAGTGTGATCGGGGCAACTGTGCCGTGCTGCGACAGCGCAACGGCGGCTTCCGAGGTGATCTTGGCCTTGGGCGTGGCGGCGTTGACCACGAAAATCAGCGGCTTTCCCGCGCGCTCGCACAGATCAACCGTGGCGCCCACGGCGCGCAGATCGTGCGGGCTGGGACGGGTTGGCACCACGATCAGCTCGGCCACGTTGATGACCGACTGGATCGCCATGGTGATGGCCGGCGGGGTATCGATCACTGCGAGGCGAAAGCCCTGCTGGCGCAGCACCGCCAGATCGGCGGCCAGCCGGGCCACTGTGGTCTGTGCAAACGAGGGGAACTCCGCCTCGCGCTCATTCCACCAATCGGCCAGCGATCCTTGCGGATCGATGTCGATCAGCACGACCGGGCCAGCGCCAGCGCGCTGCGCCTGCACGGCGAGATGCCCGGACAAGGTTGTCTTGCCCGAACCACCCTTCTGTGATGCCAACGCCAATACCCGCAAAGTCTGTCCCCTAGGAAATGCACCAAACCCAATCTGACTTGCCGCCGGGGATCGCAGATCGTTCCTAATTTTAAGTTAACGCGGTCCGCGCATCGCCGCGCTGGTCCAAACCCAACGCCGCGTTCAAGGCGCAGAAAGCCTTTGCTATGGGTGCGTTTACTATGTCAGTTAGCGATCACGCATGCGGCGGAGAGCGTGCCGGGGGGCATCCCGCCAGCCAAAGGTAAACCGCCGCTTCGGGACAGGATTTTTTCGATGGGTCGCTATGAAATTCTTGCCGCGCTGGCGCTGGGCGCCGCAGCGATGCTGAACCAGCCCGCGCTGGCCGATACCAAAGCCGGAGTCGATGCCTGGACGCGCGGCGATTTTGCCGCCGCAGTCAAGGAATGGCAGGCGCAGGCCGCGCGCGGCGATGGCGATGCGGTGTTCAATCTGGGGCAAGCTTACCGGCTCGGCAAAGGGGTGCCGCAAGATCTGCCCAAGGCCGAGCAGCTGTTCGGACAGGCCGCCGGAATGGGCCATTTGCAGGCCGCAGACAATTACGGGCTGCTGCTGTTCCAACGCGGTGAGCGGGCCAAGGCGCTGCCATACCTGCGCGCTGCCGCCGATCGCGGTGATCCGCGCGCGCAGTATCTGCTCGGCATTTCGCACTTCAACGGCGATCTGGTGCCCAAGGACTGGGTGCGGGCCTATGCGCTGGTCACGCTGGCGCAGCAGCAGGGCCTGCCGCAAGCCGCCGGGGCGCTGAAACAGATGGACGAATTCATCCCGATCGAACAGCGCCAGCAAGCCATGCAACTGGCGGGCGAGCTTGGCAGCCAGGCCGATGCCACCCGCGCGCGGCAACTGGCAGCGGTCGATCTGGGTAGCCAGATCGCGGGCAGCGCCGCACCCGTGACGGCGCAATCGACGACGGGCCCAACCATAGCATCGGCCAGTGACGCGGTCAGCCGGGCCCAGCGGGTGACCGGGCGCGATAGTGCGGCGACGGCTGGGGCGGATTATGCCCGGCCGGCTGGTAAAGTCGCTGCCCCGCCCGCCCCCGCGCCTGCCCCGCGTCCGGTGATCAAACCGGCCCCAGCACCACTCCCGCCTGCCCCCGCGCTGGCCAGCGCCAGCGGAACGTGGCGGGTCCAGCTTGGCGCATTCGGCGTGGCGAGTAATGCCGACGCGATGTGGGCAAAGGTCCGCGCCCGGCCCGAACTGTCCGGCCACGCGCGGCTGAACGTCAAAGCCGGAGCAGTGATCAAACTGCAAGCCGGCGGCTACAGCCAAGCCGCCGCGCAAGCCGCTTGCGCAAAGCTGAAAGCGGGCGGAATCACCTGCGCGGCGGTTCCGGGTTGAGCGCAACCTCTCATCATTTGTCATCCTGAACTTGTTTCAGGACCCATTCCTCGCCACACCCGGGCAGAGTCATTCAGAAACAACCTCGCGGCTTGCGCCCGTCCGGCTTGCTCCGGTCTTTCGGCACGATGGGCCCTGAAACAAGTTCAGGGTGACGAATTTGTGAGAAATCGAATTGCAGGCGTGAAGGGAAGCGCCGCGAAAATCGGGAGACTTCGAGCATTTCTGCCGATCAAGCCCTACCCTCACCCACCCGCCTCCCCGCGCTTGATTTGATCCGCGGGGTCGCCGTGCTCGGCATCCTAGCGATCAACGCGGCGAGCTTTGCCGCGCCCGACAGTGCGGCTTTTTCGCCCGATCTGCCGCGCGCCGGAACTGCCGGACTATGGGCCAATCACTTCGCTTACCTCGCCACGCTGATCCTGTTTGAAGGCAAGATGCGCGCGCTGTTTTCGGTGCTGTTCGGGGCGAGCCTGCTGCTGTTTGTTCAGCGCGCCGATGCTGCCGGGCGCGATGGCGCGCGGCTCCAGGCGCGGCGGCTCGCGTGGTTGCTGGCATTCGGATACCTGCATTTTGCGCTCATCTGGGACGGCGATATCCTGTTCCTTTACGCTGCGACCGGCTTCATCGCGCTCGCGCTGCGGCGCTGGCAGCCGCGCCAATGGGTGACCGCCGCCGTGCTGACTGGCGCGCTGTGGCAAGTGTGGGGGGCAGCGCAGTGGCTGCCCAGCTTGACTGCCGAGGGCGCGGTGCTGGCGGGCACGGCCACGCCTGCGGTGCAGCGCAGCCATGCGCTCGATCTGGCGGAATTCCGCAAGGCCGACGCCCGCGATCAGGCCGAGGCCAAGCTATCGTGGCCTGCGCAAGTGCAAACCAAATTGGCGAACCGCGCCGATGATCCGCTCGATTTGGTGGCGTACAACTGGGGTGAGACTTTGCCGTGGATGCTGCTCGGCATGGCCTTGCTGCGCACCGGGTTTTTCGCCGGGGAATGGCCCCGGCGGCGGTTGGTGCAGCTGGCCGGTGCTGGACTGAGCCTGGGCGGCGCGGTCACGCTGGGCTTTGCGTTCTGGGCCGCGCGCAGCCACTACCCCGAGGTAGCGATGCATTTCGCGCTCAGCTACGGCCTCGCGCTGCCGCATCTGGCCATGGCGCTAGGCTACGCCGCGCTGCTGGTGCTCGCCGCGCCGCACTTGCTGCGCTGGGTGCCGGGACAAATGCTCGAAGCCGCCGGGCGGATGGCGTTCAGCAATTACCTCGGCACCAGTCTGGTGATGGCCGCGCTGTGCTATGGCTGGGGCTTCGGCCTGTTCGGCCAGTTCGGCGCAGCGCAGCGCTGGACGCTGGTGCTGCTGGTCTGGGCACTGATCCTGAGCTGGAGCCAACCATGGCTGACCCGCTACCGCCAAGGCCCGCTGGAGTGGCTGTGGCGCAGTTTGACTGAGTGGCGGGTGTTGGGGTTTCGGCGGT
>JANMBA010000123.1:0-11122 GCA_031360105.1 Novosphingobium sp. | reverse complement strand
TGTGGACTGATCCGGTTGCCAGCCGATTTGATCATGGCGTCGCGCCGTCCGGCAAAATACAGCAAACCATTGGCGCTGCGCCGCACCCGGTCGCCTGACCATACCGCCGTGCCGCCATAGCGCGAGGCCGCCGGAGCCGGCCTGAACCGCTCCGCCGTGCGCACCGGATCCTGCCAATAACCTTGCGCCACCAGCGGCCCGCAGTGGACCAGCTCGCCCTCCTCGTCATCGCCAGCCACTGCGCCATCAGCGCCGATCACCAACACTTCGGCGTGCGGGATCGCTTTGCCCATCGAGGTCGGATGCGCATCGACCAGCGCCGGATCGAGATAGGTCGAGCGAAACGCCTCGGTTAGCCCGTACATCGGGAACAGCCGCGCGGCGGGGAATAGCGCGCGCAATTTGCGCACCAGATCGGCGGTCAATGCGCCGCCCGAATTGGTCATTCGCCGCAGCCGCGCGGCGGTTTCCGGCGGCCAGTCAAGCTCGGTCAGCTGGATCCACAGCGGCGGCACCGCCGCCAGCGTGGTGACGCCGTGCCGCTCTACCGCCTTTACCACATCGCGCGGGGTCAGATAATCGAGCGGAGCGACTGCCCCGCCCACATACCACGTGCTCAACAGCTGGTTCTGCCCGTAATCGAACGCCAGCGGCAACACGGCCAGAGTAACGTCATCCGGGGTGAGTTCCAGATAGTACGCGACGGCCTCCGCCCCCAACCACAGGTTGGCATGGCTGAGCATCACGCCTTTGGGCTTACCGGTCGAACCGCTGGTGTACAGGATTGCGGCCAGCGCAGCGGGCGCCGCGTCGGATGGAGCCAGCGGCGGCGCGGCGGCGGCTGCCGTCAAGGCATCGTCTTCTGGCACCATCTGGCAAGCGCTGGGCAGGTCATCGCCGCTAAGCGTAGCGAGCCGCGCCGGGGTGCCGATCAGCAGCCGCGTGCCGCTGTCGGACAGGATATGAGCAACTTGTGCCCGTTTGAGCAGCGGATTGACCGGAATGTGCACCAGCCCGGCGCGCGCCGCAGCCAGTGGCATCAGGCAAGTCAGCTCGCCCTTCGCGGCCCAGCTTGCCACGCGCGAACCGCGCTCAGGAACCACCGATTGCAGCCAGCCCGCAAGCCGGGCGACACGATCCCTTAAGTCCTTGTAGTTAAGTGTGCCCGCACGCAGCACCAGTGCCGGGGCCGCGTCGCTGCCCCGCAGCGCGAGATGGTCAAGCGGCCGGATCGCGGATTCAAGCGGTGCAGACAAGGTTCGGGTAGCTCCGGGAAGAGGATTTGCGATGTGATCGTGGTTAACTATCACGATGATCTTAACGAAGTGCAAGGCGGCGCTGCCGGGTTAGCCCAGCTGGCCGCGCTGCCTGCCCATGCGCCGTTTGATCGGCTCGCGTGGTGGCAGGGACTGGCCGAGCACTGTGCGCTGCCCCCGCTGGTCGCGGTGGCCAGCGATGGTGATGCCCATGCCTTGCTGGCGCTGCAACGCGGCGGCGGCAAATATTCCGCGCTGGCCAACTGGTACACCTTCCGCTGGCAGCCGCTGATCACCCCAGGCGCGGATGGCCGCGCCTTGCTGACCGCGCTTGCCCGCGATCTGGCCAAACGGACCCGCCGTCTGACGCTTTCGCCATTGCCTGATGAACACGGCGAAACCGCGCTGCTTGAAGCCGCCTTCCGCGCCGCCGGTTGGAGCACGTTTCGCGAGAATTGCGGCGTCAATCATGTGTTGCCGGTGAACGGGCGGAGCTATGCGGACTATCTGGCCGCCCGCCCCGGCGCGGTCCGCACCACGCTCAAACGCAAAGCGGGCAAGGTGACGGTGACTATCGAAACTGCGTTCAATCCCGCCAGCTGGGCCGCTTATGAGGCGATCTATGCCGAAAGCTGGAAGCTCGGCGAAGGCTCCCCCGCATTCCTGCGCGCCTTTGCCAAAGCCGAAGGTACCGCTGGGCGCTTGCGGTTGGGGTTGGCCTGCGCCGATGGGGCACCGGTGGCGGCGCAGCTGTGGACGGTGGAGCATGGCACCGCGTTCATTCACAAACTGGCGCATACCGAGGCCTCCAAACCGCTGTCGCCCGGAACCACGCTGTCGGCTGCGCTGTTTGAGCAGGTGATTGACCGCGACCGGGTGCAGCTAGTCGATTTCGGCACCGGCAACGATAGCTATAAACGCGATTGGATGGAGCAGGTCCGCCCGCGCTTCCGGCTGGATTGCTACCGCGCCGCCGCGCCGCAAAACTGGATGGCAATTGTGCGCCAGCGCTTGCGCGGCGTGCTGGCACGCGGCTAGAGGCTGGACGATGGAACCGACTGACCACAAGCTTCGCGCTATTTTGGCCGACGTGCTGGGGCTCAAGCCCGATCAAGTGGCGGAATTTACCGCTGACACCGGGCTGTTTGGGGACTTGCCCGAGCTTGATTCGATGGCCGTCGCCGGGCTGCTGACCGAAATGGAGGACCGGCTCGATATCGTGATCGACGAGGATGAAATCGACGGCGATATCTTTGAAACCTACGGCAGTTTGCTGGCCTTTACCCGCGCCAAGCAAGCGGACGCGTGAAGGCCGCCAGCTATCCCTGCCCCTTGCCCGGCGGCGCTGCGGCCAGCGAGTATGCGCTGACGTTCGATCATGCGCGCAGTCACCGCATCATTATCGCACCGGCGTTGTTCGACGAAGGGCACAAGCTGCGGCGTTTCACGGTGGAGGTCATGCGGCGGCTCGACGGCGCGGGGATCGACTGTTTTCTGCCCGATCTGCCCGGACTCAACGAGAGCGAACAGGATCTGGCGCTGATCGAACCGGAAGATTGGCGCATGGCGCTGGAGGCGGCGGCGCGGCAGTTTGAAGCGACCCACGTGCTGGGCATTCGCGGCGGCGGACTGCTCTTGCCCGATAAATTGCGCGGCTGGCATTATGCCCCGGTCAAAGGCGCAAGTTTGCTCAAAACCATGTTGCGCGCCCGCATTCTGGCCGCGCGCGAGGCTGGGCGTGAAGAACAGCTGGCGGCGCTGATGGCACAGGGACTGGCGCTGGGGATTGAACTGGCGGGCTATTCGCTATCGGGTGAAATGCTGCGCCAACTGGGCGAGCTTACTCCCGGCAAGCAGCCCGGTATTACCCCGATCGAGCACGAATTGCTGGGCGGCGGCGCGTTGTGGCTGCGCGCCGAACCCGCCGAAGACAGCGCGCAAGCCGATGCGCTGGCCGCGATTGTGGCGATCGGGATCAACGCATGAACCGGCGGCATCTGACGTTTGATTGCGGCAGCGATACGCTGGTCGGCTCGCTCGATGCGGCGGACGCGGCCACCGGCCTGCTGATCGTGACCGGCGGCAATGAACTGCGCAGCGGGCCGTACGGCGCGCACGCTGAACTGGCCGACAAGATCGCTACGGCGGGCTTCCCGGTGCTGCGGTTCGATCGCCGCGGGGTGGGCGATAGCGGCGGCGACAACCACGGTTTCACCGCCAGCGCCGATGATATCGCCGCCGCCATCGCTGCTTTTCGCGGCACGATGCCCCGGCTCAAGCGGATCGTCGCTTACGGTAATTGCGATGCCGCCAGCGCGCTGATGCTGGCGCAAGGCCAGGGCTGCGACGCGTTGGTGCTGGCCAACCCATGGACGTTTGAACCCGAGTCTGAACCCGATAGCCCGGCTGAACTTGCCGCCGAACCGCAACCGCAAATGACCCCCAGTGCAATCCGCGCGCATTACTTGCGGCGGCTGACCAATCCGCGCGCACTGCTGCGGCTGTTGACCGGCAAAGTCAAAGTGCGGCAACTCGCGGGCAGTCTGGCCGCGGCGGCGCAGGTGGCCCAGGCGCCGGGCCAACTCGCACTGGATATGGCCGCAAACCTGTCGCAGTTTTCAGGCCCGGTCTCGTTGCTGATCGCCGAGCATGACCGCACCGGCCAAGTGTTCCTGTCGCAGTGGAACGCGGCCGATCCGCGTCTGCGAATTTGCCCCAAGGCCGGGCACAGCTTTTTCGAACCGCCCTCGCGGATCTGGCTGCTGGGGCAATTGCTCGGGGCGCTGCGCTCGGCGGTTTAATCGCGGGCTTGGCGATGCTCGCGCGCGGCCAGAAAGCGTTCGGCATCCAGCGCGGCCATGCAGCCGGTGCCCGCCGCTGTCACTGCCTGGCGGTAAACGTGATCCATCACATCGCCGCAGGCGAACACGCCGGGGATAGCGGTCTTGGGCGTACCGGGTTCGACTTGCAGATAGCCAGCGGCATCGGCCGCCAGCTGATCCTTGAACAGTTCGGTCGCTGGCGAATGGCCGATCGCCACAAATGCGCCGTCGGTCGGTTCAACTGACACTGTGCCGGTTACCGTGTCAGTCAGCGACACCCCGGTCAGGCCGGTAGGCCCGCCGACAAAGTGATCGACCGCCTTGTTCCACAGCACCTTGATATTGGGATGCGCCAGCAGGCGGTCTTCGAGGATTTTTTCCGCGCGCAGCGTATCGCGGCGGTGAATCAGCGTCACGTCCTGCGAATGGTTGGTCATGTACAGCGCTTCTTCGACCGCCGTATTGCCGCCGCCGATCACCACCACTTTTTTGCCGCGATAGAAGAACCCGTCGCAAGTCGCGCAGGCCGAAACGCCCTTGCCCGACAGCTCTTGCTCGCCCGGCACGCCCAGCCATTTGGCCTGCGCGCCGGTAGCAATCACCAAAGTCTCGCCCTCATAAATATCGCCGCCATCGCCGACCGCGCGGAACGGCCAGCCGCTCATATCGACCGAGACAATCGTGTCCCACAGCATCCGCGTGCCGACATGCTCGGCCTGCGCCTGCATTTCTTCCATCAGCCACGGGCCCTGGATCACATCACGAAAGCCGGGGTAATTTTCAACATCGGTGGTGATGGTCAGCTGGCCGCCGGGCTGCAAACCCTGCACCACAATCGGTGCCAGCCCCGCGCGCGCGCCATAAATCGCCGCCGATAGCCCGGCGGGGCCGGAGCCAATGATCAACATGCGGGTGGTGTGGGTCGCCATGAAATTCTCCGGTTGCGGGGACCAGATAGGTAATGCCCAGCCCATTGGCCAGTCCCCGGCGGCCCGCTTTGCCAGATTTGCCGGATTCGCGCGCAGCAATTGACGCAGCGCAGCGAAACGCGCAAATCGCCGCGATGACTTCATTCGGACCCACCGCTAACAGCTTCATCTCGCAGCGGCTCAAGCTGCATTACGTCGATTGGGGTAATCCCACGGCGCCGACCTTGATCCTGCAACACGGCGGGCGTGATCATTCGCGCAGCTGGGACTGGGTGGCCGAGGAGCTGGCGCGTGATTGGCACGTGATCGCGCCCGATCTGCGCGGCCACGGTGACAGCGCCTGGGCACCCGACGGCAATTATGAAATGGGCGCATTTGTGTATGATTTCGCGCAGCTGGTCCACACGCTGGGCCATGACGAAGTGACGATCATCGCGCACTCGCTGGGCGGCAATGTGGCGACGCGGTTTACCGGGCTTTACCCCGAGAAAGTGCGCAAGCTGGTCAATATCGAAGGGCTGGGCCCCTCGCCCAAAGTCCGCGCGCAGCGTGACGCGCTGGGCTATGCCAACCGGTTTCGCAAATGGATCGATGATCGCCGCTCGGCCGCCGGCCGGGTGCCGCGCCGTTATCCATCGATTGAAGCGGCGTTTGCGCGGATGAAAGAGGAAAACGGTTTCCTGACCGACGAGCAAGCCCGCCACCTGACCGTCCACGGGGCCAGCCGCAATGAAGACGGCACCTGGAGCTGGAAGTTCGATCCTTACCTGAACATCTGGCCGTTCGAAGATGTGCCCGATGACCGCACTAACGAGCTGTGGCGGGCGATCACTTGCCCGGTGCTGCTGCTGTATGGATCAGACAGCTGGGCCTCAAACCCCGAGCTGGATGGCCGCGCCGCAGTGTTTGCCGATCGCCGAACGGTTGAATTCAAAAATGCCGGGCACTGGCTGCATCACGACCAATTTGACCGGTTCATGGCCGAAGTGCGCAGTTTCCTTTAAGCGTCGAGATAGGTGCCGCGCAACTTGTCCCGCGCTGCTGCATCGACCCCTATCACTTCGGCCAGATAGGCATCGATGCTGCCGTGGCGGGCGCTGGCGCGATCGAAGGCGGTGGTCAGGTAATCGGCCTCAACCCCCATCAAGGTGCGAATTGTCGCGTCGCTGATCGCGCCGTGGCGCGCACGGATTTGCGTTGCTCCGGCGGCGATCCGGGCTTCGATATTGCCAGCTTGATTGGTGAGCACATAGTCCGCCGCGATATCTTCATGCGCCACCCCCAGCACGTGCTGCGCCAGTGCGACCGCAAAGCCGGTGCGGTCCTTGCCCGCCACGCAGTGCACCAGGCTTGGTCCTTCAGCGCGCAGCAGAACCTCAAAATAGCAGCGCAGCATCGGCACCAGATTTTCGCGAAACGGGATCCCTTCGTACAACCGCAGCATCGCCGCCCGCGCCTCGGCGGCGGTAATTACCCCGTCGGCAGCCTCAGTATGCAGCGCCAGCCCGGCGGTTTCTTCGGGATAGACGAACACCTGCGCCGCAAAATCGGGGTGACGGCGGCATGGCTTGGCTTCGCGCTCGCTCGGCCCGCGCAGATCGATCACGGTCTTGATCCCCAGCGCTTCGATGTCGGCCAGGTCCTGATCGCTGGCTTCACCGTGCTGCGCCGAGCGCCACAGCAGCCCCGCTTTAACCCGCGCGCCGCCCGCCGCCGCATAGCCGCCATAATCGCGGAAATTGTGGACGCCAGCGAGCTTGAGCACACGAGTTTGCATCTGGGCCGCTTGGCAGCAAGCCCGCCGCAGTGCAAGAACCTGCGTGACGAAAGCGCCTTGGTTAGGGGAGAAAGTGCATGATGGGAATGACGGTATGGCTGGCGTTGACGGCCGCGCGGAAGCCCTGAGGTGGGCAAACTGGACGGCCTGACCGTAGTGGATCTGACGCAGTTTCTGCCCGGCCCGATGCTGAGCGTGATGCTGGCCGACCACGGCGCGCGGGTGATCAAGATCGAGCCACCGGGCGGCGAGCCTGCGCGCGGCCAAGGTCCATTTGAAAATGGTCAGTCGGTCTGGTTTACCCAGCTTAATCGCGGCAAGTACGCTCGCACGCTCGACCTGAAAAGCGCGGCGGGCAAGGCTGAGCTGACCGCGTTGATCGCCGAGGCTGATGTGTTTCTCGAAGGGTTCCGGCCGGGCGTAATTGAGCGGCTGGGGTTTGATTACGCTGCCGTCAAAGTGATCAATCCGCGCCTGGTCTATTGCTCGATCAGCGCGTTCGGCCAGCACGGCGAGCTGGCGCACCACCCGGCGCACGATCTGGCGGTGCAAGCGCTCGCCGGGTTCCTCTCGGTTAACGACGGCCCCGATGGTACGCCGGTGGTGCCGGGCGTCGCCTCATCCGATATGGCCGCCGGGCTGACTGCTTTATCCGGCGTGCTGATGGCGTTGCTGGCGCGCGAACGCACTGGTCAGGGCGACTACCTCGACATTGCGATGTTTGACAGCTTGCTGCCGTGGTCCGCGCACACCGCCAGCGCCGCGATTGCGGGCGGCGCTGCCCCGCGCTCAGCCGCGCAGCGCTCGCTGGGCGGCGCGGCGCTTTATCAGGTTTACCGGACCAGCGATGATCAACATGTGGTGCTGGGCGGCCGCGAACTGAAGTTTGCAGTAAATCTGCTGACTGCGCTGGGCCGCGCCGACTTGATCCCGCTGGCCGAGGCGGAGGCGGGCGCGCAAGATGAGTTGATCGCGTTCCTGCGCCAGACCTTCGCCCTGCGGACGCGCGATCAATGGACTGCGTGGATGGCTGACAAAGATGTCGCCTTTGCCCCGGTGCTCGATTTCCGCGAGGCGCTGGACGCGCCCCACGTCGCGGCGCGCGGCCTGATTGTCACTGCTGATGGGCGGCACCATATTGCCCCACCGATCCGCTTTGCCGGTGATCCGCCGTGGCAACCCGGCGCGGTGCCGAAACTGGATGAATAGAGCGCTGTAAGTCGGTTCCCCTCCCCAATTGGGGCAGGGGCTTAAGGAGTAATTACGGGATCAGCAGCGACGAACCTGTGGTTTCGCGGGCTTCCAGCGCGCGGTGCGCCTCGGCGGCTTCGCTCAGCGGCCAGGTCTGACCAATCGTGACCGCGATCCGCCCCGATCCGATCATGTCCCACACCAGTGCCGCCCCGGCGGCGCGCTCAGCCGGATCAGAGTAATAGTCGAACAGCGTCGGGCGGGTGACGGACAGCGAGCCCTTTGCCGCCAGAATTCCCAGCCCAACCCCGGTGACTGGCCCATCGGCATTGCCATAGCTGATGATCAGCCCGCGGTGCGCCGCGCAATCCAGGCTTGCCGCCCAGGTTGACATGCCGACCCCATCGAACACCACCCGCACCCCGGCCCCGCCAGTCAATTCGCGCACCTTGGCGGCGACCGGCTCGCTGTCATAGCGGATCACCTGATCGGCCCCGGCAGCGCGCGCCGCCTCGGCTTTGGCCGCAGTGCTGACCGTGCCGATCACCACCGCACCCTTGTGCTTCAGCCACTGGACCAGCAGCAGCCCGACCCCGCCCGCCGCCGCGTGGACCAGCACCGGCCAGCCCGGTTGAACCTTGGCGCAGCGTTCGACCAGAAATTCGGTGGTCGCCGCCTTAAGCAGCGCCGCCGCAGCGGTGCGCTCGTCGATGGTGTCCGGCACTACAAACAAGCTGGCGGCGGGCACGTTGCGAGCGCTGGCATAGGCCCCCAGCGCCGGGCCGAACGTCGCGACCCGGTCCCCTTCGCGCAGCCCGCTGACCCCATCACCCAGCGCGGCAACCCTGCCCGCTGCTTCCACGCCCAAGCCGCTGGGCAGCTTGACCGGATAAACCCCGCCGCGATGATACGTATCGAGGTAATTGATGCCCACCGCCGATTGCACCACAGTGACCTCGCCCGGACCGGGCGCGGGCACATCGACCTCGCGCAGCGTGATAACTTCGGGGCCGCCGGTCTGAGCGAATTCGGCGCGAATGGCTTTCATGGGTGTGCTCCTTGACGGCGGGAGTGTAAGTTCGACATCAACCCGGATCGTTTGGCGGTGCTGGTTGGCTGTGCCCTTGTTGCTGCGCCCACAGCACGCAAGCCGCCGCTGCGATCGGCTCCAATCCGGCACCGTCACCGCTCAGGATCGCGGCTTTCATGCGTGGTTCCCAGAACAGCTGCATGTGCTGGCAAGTGGCAGCGATCGCCGCCGCCTCGCCGTGAACGGCAAAGTTTTTGGCGATCTGATTAGCCATATAAGTCAGGCGCGCGAGGTCCACCGGCCTACTCCGCAGCCTCGGCCGCAATCCGGCGGCTTTTTTGTGACCAGCTGGCATAGCTGGCTTGCCATTCGGTCGGGCCGTTGCTGGAGGTCACTTGCACCGCAGTGACTTTGTATTCTGGGCAATTGGTGGCCCAGTCCGAAAATTCGGTGGTGACGACATTGGCCTGCGTCGCGGGGTGATGGAATGTGGTATAAACCACGCCGGGCGCCACCCGGTCGGTCACCTCCAGCCGCAGCGCAGTCTCGCCGGTGCGGCTGGCGAGGCGGACCCAATCGCCATCGCTCAGCCCGCGATCTTCGGCATCGGCGGGATGCATTTCGAGCAGGTCTTCGCCGTGCCACACGGTGTTAGCGGTCCGGCGGGTCTGCGCGCCAACGTTGTATTGGCTCAGGATCCGCCCGGTGGTCAGCAGCAGCGGATAGCGCGGCCCGGTTTTTTCGTCGGTCGGCACATAATCGGTCACCACAAATTTGCCTTTGCCGCGCACAAAGCCGTCCACGTGCATGATCGGGCTGCCTTCGGGCGCAGCGGCGTTGACCGGCCATTGCAGCGATCCCGCCGCATCAAGGTGCGCGTGGCTGACCCCGGCAAAACTGGGCGTTAGCCGGGCAATCTCGTCCATAATTTCGGCCGAGCTGGTATAATCCCAGCCCAGTCCCATGGCGTTGGCCAGCGCCTGCGTGACTTGCCAATCCTCCAGCCCTTGACCACTGGGGCCATTCGCCGGTTCGATTACCTTGCGGACCATCTGGATCCGGCGTTCGGCATTGGTGAAAGTTCCGGTCTTTTCCAGGAAGGTCGAACCGGGCAAAAAGACGTGCGCGTAATCTGCCGTCTCGTTGAGAAACAGGTCGTGCACGATCACGCAGTCCATCGCCTTAAGCCCGGCCGCGACGTGATGCGTGTTGGGATCGGACTGGAGGATGTCTTCGCCCTGCACGTAGAGCGCGCGAAAACTGCCATCGATCGCGGCGTCGAGCATATCGGGAATGCGCAGACCCGGCTCGGCTTCGAGCGCAACCTGCCAGTCGCGTTCAAACAGCGCGCGAGTGGCCGCATCGGAGATGTGACGATAGCCGGGTAGCTCGTGCGGGAAGCTGCCCATATCGCAGGCGCCTTGCACATTGTTCTGCCCGCGCAAGGGGTTCACCCCCACCCCCGGACGGCCAAGATTGCCGGTGGCCATAGCCAGGTTGGCGATCGCCATTACGGTCGAGCTGCCCTGGCTGTGTTCGGTCACGCCGAGGCCATAGTAGATCGCGGAGTTGGGACCGCCTGCGTAAAGCCGGGCAGCCGCACGCAAGTCCGCCGCGGGAACGCGGGTTACCGACTCCAGCACTTCGGGGCTGTGCCGCTGGTCCGCAACGAACCGGGCCCAGTCCTGATATTCGTCCCAATCGCACCGTTCTTTGACGAAGGCCTCGTCTGCCAGCCCTTCGGTGACTATGGTGTGCGCCAGTGCGGTTAGCACCGCCACGTTAGTCCCCGGTTGCAGCGGCAAATGATAGTCCGCCTGAACATGCGGCATCCGCACCAGATCGATCCGGCGGGGGTCGATCACGATCAGCTTCGCGCCGGGTTTTCCGTGTTTGGGCCGCAATCGCTGCTTCATCCGGCTGGCAAAGACCGGGTGCGCATCGGTGGGATTGGCCCCGATCACTAGGATCACATCGGCCTGCATCACCGAATCAAAATCCTGCGTCCCTGCGCTGGTTCCGAAAGTGGTCTTGAGGCCATAGCCGGTCGGCGAGTGGCAGACCCGTGCGCAAGTATCGACATTGTTCGAACCAAACCCGGCGCGCACCAGCTTCTG
>JANMBA010000113.1:0-8385 GCA_031360105.1 Novosphingobium sp. | reverse complement strand
ACGCTCGAAGCGGCCCTGTCGGACCAGGCCGTGCTCGATCAGATCGGGGAGGGCCGGGTTGCGCTCTACACCGCGTTTGGCAAAATCTGGTCGGTCAGCGCTGGCTTGTTACCCGGCCGCAGCGAACCGGGTGAAGGTGCCTTGGCCAACGCTGAAGAGCGGCTGGCCGCAATCACGCCGGCCAACCGGCAGGCGCTGTTGTTGACCACGGTTGAAGATTTCTCGTCGGCTGAAGCTGCTGAAATCATGCAGATCAGCGAAGCCGATACGCTGGCGCTGGTGCGCGCTGCGCTGACCGAGATTGATGCTGAAGCGGCGACTGACGTGCTGATTATCGAAGACGAAGCGCTGATCTCGATGCAGCTTGAAGAGCTGGTCGAGAGCCTGGGCCACACCGTCTGCGGAACCGCCACCACTCGCGATGAAGCCCGCGCCGTTGTGGCGGCGCGCAGGCCGGGACTGGTGCTCGCCGATATCCAGCTGGCCGATGGCAGCTCGGGAATTGATGCGGTCAATGACATTTTGGGCGAATTTTCGGTGCCGGTAATCTTCATCACCGCTTATCCCGAAAAGTTGCTGACGGGTGATCGGCCCGAGCCGACTTACCTGATCACCAAGCCGTTCCTCGAATCAGCGGTGAAAGCCGCGATCAGCCAGGCGATGTTCTTTAATTCAACGGGTGCGCTGGTCTGAACTGACGCTGGGCGGGGGCCCGGTTACGGCTCGCGCAGCGCGAACGCAGTGACTGACCGGATCGGCACCGCGAATGTGCAATGCGCCCCGCTCGGCGGAAATTCGAGCTTGATGTCAGAGCGCAACTCGCGCGAGATCACTTTTTCGATCAGGTCGCTGCCAAACCCGCGGTGGCGGTCTTGCGCCGGAACCGGCCCGCCCAGCTCGCGCCAGTCAAACACGATTTGCTGAGCGCTGGTGATCGACCAGGTCAGCGACAGCGTGCCAGCCGCCGTGCTGAGGGCCCCATATTTGGCAGCATTGGTCACCAGCTCGTGAACGAGCAGGCCCAGCGAAAGCGCATCATTCGGCGCGACTACCGCATCTGGCCCGTCGAGCACGATCTTGCGCCGATCGCTCTCGAAATAGGGGGCCATTTCAGTTTGGATGACTTCGACAATGCTGGCCGGTCCCCAGCTGGTGTGCATCAGCAGGTTGTGGGTGGCAGACAGCGCCCGCACGCGGCCATCGAAGGTGGCCACAAACGAATCAAGATCGTGCGCTTTGCGGCGCGAAAGCGAGAGGATCGACAGCACATTGGCCAGGGTGTTCTTGACCCGGTGATTGAGCTCGCGGGTCAGCGTCGCCCGGATCGAATCCTGCTCTTGTCGGACGCGCAGTTGCTGGCGGTCGAACAGCGCTTGCTGGATCGCCAGCCGGACGATGAATAGCAGCAGCGCGGCGACGATCAGCCCGGCGAGCAGGATCAGCATGCTGATCCTGCTTAAGGCGCTGATCGGCGGAGTAGATGATTTGATGATCCAGCGGTGATCAGCGACCGCGATTT
Organism: Novosphingobium sp.; assembly: GCA_031360105.1. Lineage (GTDB taxonomy): Bacteria > Pseudomonadota > Alphaproteobacteria > Sphingomonadales > Sphingomonadaceae > Novosphingobium. The sequence continues at coordinate 6,866 of JANMBA010000113.1, read as the reverse complement.
TGCGTGCGATCGCTTGCTCGTTCAAAATCGGCTGGCCCAGCCGGTACAGCAGCTGCGGGCTGGTTTCGGCTGCGTCGTAAATTTCGATGTCGAGCGGACCGGCGGACTGGTGGAGCACCGAAGCCCGGATGAAATCATCAGCCCACAAGACCGCATAGATATAGCCTTTGATCTCGCCCCGTGCCGTGCTGGAGACGGCATTGCCATAAACCGGCAGAAATATCACAAACCCGCTGCGGCTTGGCGCGGTGCCGTCCCCGGCCAGCTGAATCAGCCCTGTGACCGCCGCTTGGCCGGTCAGCGCGGCACGGTCCATGGCGGCGCGGCGAGCGGGTTCGGAGCGCATGTCGTAACCTAGCGCCAACCGGTTGGTTGCATCCAGCGGAGCGATGTAGCTGACCGCATCGACCGTTGCGGATGGGTTGGGCGCGCGCGGCCAGGTTCGGTTCTGCGGCAGCCCGGCGGCCCGGGCTGAACGCTCGAACGCTGCCAGCCCGGCTGCTGGGAGCCGAACGGACCAGCCCAGCGCGACAATGCCTTGATTGCCTTTGTCATTTTGTAGTGCAGCGGCAAATCGGTCAAAGGTGGGCTGATCAACCTCAATCCCGGATCCAAACAGTGCCGCACCCGCAACCAGATAGGCCTGCGTCGCGGCGGCGCGCCGTTCGATGTCATGCCCCAGCGCGCTGATCCGTTCGGTCGTGGCCAGCCGTTGTTCAACGCGATTGGCCTGCTCGGCCGAATTTGCCACGAGCAGGGTAGCGAGCATGGCCAGCACAAATGCCGCGATCGGAGCGACGCGCGGGTATTTGAGCAAAAACTCCGACAGCCCGCGTTTTTGCAGCATTGGTAAATCGTCGCGCACGTGGTTGGTTTCCAGCTGGCATCCGGGTCAAGCATGCTCGAAGTCCGCCAGCGTTAAGGGCACCGCTCTGTAGGATAGCAAGGCAGCTATCTGGGAACGATCTGACCCATCAACCGTTCCAGCAATACAATCTGCGAGTTAGAACATGGCTGCGAGTTAGAATATGGCTGCGAGTTAGAATATGGCAAACGGGTCATCGGCAGGAATTCTTCAGCCCGAACAAACCGTGGCGTCAGCAGCTTGGATTTGGAAAAATTCAAGAGAAACAGCTCGTTAGACCTTTAACCAGCAGCTGGTGCTGGCCGACACGGTAGCCAGCGAGTTCTGCTGGTCGCACCCGGCCAGGTCAGGCGCGTTGCCAAAAATTGCCGATCGGACTAAGCCGTGAATGATTATCGATGTTACAATGCGGAGCACCTCTTGACCAAGCGCGGCGATCACAAAAGCTCGGTGCCGGGCGTCGGCGGTTCAAAACGACAGCCGCAGCGTGATGCCACCACGCCGCACCAGCCAGCCTGGGCAAAAGGTTTGCAGCGCCTGTATGACGATGTCGTGGATGAAGCGCTCCCCGATGATTTGGCCAGTCTGCTCGACCAGCTCGACCGTGCGGCCGATGACAAGTGACCCAGCTGCGGCCAATGCTGCCGCGTTCAAACGCCAGCTAGCCGAAACCATTCCGCATTTGCGCGCGTTCGCCCGCTCGTTGTGCGGACGGCCCGATTTCGCGGACGATCTGGTGCAGGATGCAATGCTCAAAGCCTGGGCTGCGCGCGACCGGTTTGAGCCGGGCACCAATATGCGCGCCTGGACTTTCACGATCCTGCGCAATTGTTATTTCACCGAAATGCGCCGCAATAAATTCGTCGGCGATTATGACGAAGGCGTTGCAGAACGCACGCTGCGCGCTCCGATGGGGCAGGAAGACCCCCTGCACCTCGCCGATATGCGCCGTGCCCTGATGACGCTGCCGCGTGAACGCCGCGAGGCGATCCTGCTCGTCGGCGCGGGCGGCTTCAGCTATGAAGAAGCGGCGGCGATCTGCAACACTGCGGTCGGTACGATGAAAAGCCGGGTTGGCCGGGCCCGCGCTGCGCTCACCGAAATGCTTGAGGGCGGGACCATGCCTCCGCGTGAGGGAACCCAGGAAATCTCGGCGCACGATTCGTTAATCAACGATCTGGCCATTGCCGCCACCGGCAACCTTACCTGATTCTAGGTAACCATTGCTTGCAGCGTGGAAATTCGGTCGGCCTCGGCGGCCGGCTTATCGGTTCGGATGCGGTGGATCCGGGGAAACCGCATGGCCAGCCCGCTTTTGTGGCGGCTGCTGGTGTGGACCGAATCGAACGCAACTTCGAGCACCAGCGCTTTCTCGACTTCTCGGACCGGGCCGAACCGGGCCACGGTGTGTTCACGCACGAATTTATCGAGCAGCTTGAGCTCCGCATCGGTAAATCCCGAGTAAGCCTTGCCGACCGGCAGCAGTTCGCCGTTCTCGCTCCAGCACCCAAACGTATAATCCGAATAGAACGAGGCGCGGCGGCCGTTGCCGCGCTGGGCGTACATCATCACGCAATCGGCGGTCAGCGGGTTGCGTTTCCATTTGTACCATAATCCGGCTTTTCGCCCGGCTTGATAAGGACTGTCGCGCCGTTTGAGCATCACCCCTTCGATCGCGGCATCGCGCGCGCTATCGCGCAGCTGCGCCAGCGCGGCGAATTCGGTCACATCGAGCACGGGTGACAAATCGAACCGCCCGGCGGGAAGCTGCGAGATCAGCGCTTCCAAACGCGCGCGGCGGGTGGTCCACGGCAATTCGCGCACATCCTGCGCACCATCGACCAGCACATCGTACAGCCGCACAAACGCCGGATACTGCTCGAGCATTTTCTTGGTCACGGTCTTGCGGCCAAGCCGCTGTTGCAGCGCGTTGAAGCTGGCGGCATCACCGCCCTGGCTGGTCCCGCGCACCAGCAGTTCGCCGTCCACCACGGTATCGATCGTGATGGCAGCGACAAGTTCTGGGAATGCGCCGCTGATATCGTCGCCGCTGCGGCTATAGATCCGCGTCTCGCCGCCCAGATGCGCGATCTGGACGCGGATGCCGTCCCATTTCCACTCGGCCGCATAAGCTGCAAGGTCGAGCGTACCGGCTTCGAACGGGTGCGAGAGCATGAACGGACGGAAGAACGGTGTGGCCGAAATATCGGGTTGCGCACCGCCATCGGCGGCCCAGCCAAACAGCGCGGTATAGGGCGGGGCGAGCGCGTGCCACAGTTCGTCAACCGTATCGATCGGCACTGCAAAGGCCTGCGCAAAGGCGGTCTTGGCCAGCCGCGACGAGACCCCGATCCGCATTCCTCCGGTGGCCAGCTTGAGCATGGCATAGCGGCCATTGCTGTCGAGACTGTCGAGGAGCGCGGCGAGCACCGCCGGCGCGGTGGCGCGGTTCGCGGCGGTCAATGCGGCCACTACTGCATTGACGCTGGGATCGGCGCGTTCGGCCAGCGCGCCATCGGGCCAGATCAACGCAACGGTTTCGGCCGTATCGCCGACCTGCTGGCGCGACAGCCGCAGCAATTCGGGATCGATCCGGCTGGCCGCAACGCTGCGGATCGTGGCGCTTTTGACCGCCGGGAAATCGAGACTGTCCGTCAGCGCGGCCAGCGCCCAACCGCGCTCCGGATCAGGCGTGGTGCGCAGGTAATCCGCAATTGCCGCAAGCTTGGCATTGCGCGAGCGGGTGTAAACCAGCGTATCGACCAGCTCGGCAAAGCGGCGCATCAGCCGTCGTCCTCTTCGCCGCGGCCAATCATCGCCAGCGCGCGGGCCTTGATCTGATGCAGCTCGCACCAGCGCAACAGGCCTGCTTCGCTGCCGTGGGTGACCCAGGTTTCACCTGGGGCGAGCTCGCGGATGGTCGCGGTCAACTCGTCCCAATCGGCGTGATCAGAGACGATCAGCGGCAGCTCGACATTGCGCTGGCGGGCGCGGCCGCGCACCCGCATCCAGCCCGATGCCATCGCGGTGATCGGTGCGGGCATCCGCCGGCTCCAGGTACCGGTCAGCGCGCTGGGCGGGCACAGCACGATCTGGCCGCGCATGTCCGCGCGCGCGGTGTCCGTGACCAGCCGCAATTCGCCCAATGACACGCCCAGCTCCTCGTACAGCTGGCACATTCGTTCAAGCGCGCCGTGGAGGAAAATCGGCTCGTGCCAGCCGGCCAGTCGCAGTTCGGCGATCACTCGCTGCGCCTTGCCCAGCGCGTAGGTGCCGACCAGCACGCAGCGCTCTGGCTCTGCGGCGCGGCGGGCGAGCAATTTGGCGATTTCCTCGCCGATTGGCGGATGGCGAAACGCTGGCAAGCCGAACGTGGCTTCAGTGATGAACACGTCGCATGGCACCGGCTCGAATGGGGCGCAGGTCGGGTCGCGGCTGCGTTTGTAATCGCCGCTGACGATTACCCGCTCGCCGCCATACTCCATCAGCACTTGCGCGGAACCCAGCACGTGCCCGGCGGAGTGCAGGCTGAACCGCACTCCGCCGCGCTGAAAGGTATCGCCATAGCGCAGCGCGGTGCCATCGGCGGTGCCATAGCGCAGCGCCATGATCGCCAGAGTCTCAGGCGTCGCCCAGACGTCGCCGTGGCCGCTGCGCGCATGATCGGCATGACCGTGCGTGATGACGGCGTGCTGCTGGGGGCTGGACGGATCGATCCAGATATCGGCCGGCGCGATATATATCCCGCCCGGCTGCGGTTTGATCCAAGTGGCTGCCATAAATCCAATACGCGCATTCAGGGGCTTTGGTCCCTGGCGGTGTTGCGGTCCTAGCCGAGGCTACGCGGTTTAAGCAATTGTTATAGCGGTTTTATCGGCGAGCGCATATACTGCTCGCTCGTAACCGGAGAGACCTATATTTAAATGGCCGATGACATCGTTCTCGACGCGCTGACCGTGGAGCTTGGCAACACGTTTGCCGATGCGGCGGGCAATATGATGATTGCGCTGCTCGAGCAGAGTCAGGATTGCGTTAAGTTGATGCAGCCCGATGGCACGCTCGGGTTCATGAACCGCAACGGGCGGTGCAGCATGGAAATCGACGATTTCTGCGCAGTCGAAGGAACCCAGTGGTGGGATATGTGGCCGGCCGAAGCACAACCTGTGGTGCGCCAGGCGGTCAGCCAGGCTGCGGCCGGTCAGGACAGCCGGTTTGAAGCTTTTTGCCCCACCGCCAAAGGGACCGCCAAATGGTGGGATGTGACCGTCTCGCCCGTGCGCGATGATCAAGGGAAGATTTTTCAGATCGTTTCGTTTTCGCGCGATGTGACCGATCAGGTGCGCGACAAAGAGGCGCTGCGGACGATGGCGTTCGAGATGCGCCACCGGTTGCGTAACGCTTTTACGGTCAGCGGCGCGATTGCCATGATCAGCGCCAAGGATGCGCCCGAATATGCTGCTTTTGCGCGCCAGCTAGCCCAGCGCTACGCCGCCTTGGCGCAGGCGCAGACACAGCTGCTTGACAGCGCCGGCGGTCCGATGCTGCTGGCCGATTTGCTCGCGGTGATGATCGCGCCTTACGCGCAGATCAGGTATGATTGCCCGGACAGCCTCGTGATTAACGAACACAACGCGCGCGTGACCGCGCTGGCGATGGGTGAACTTACCACCAACAGTATGAAGTATGGTGCGCTAAGTCTCAATTTGCCGGTGGTCATCGCTGCGGCAGAGCGCGCTGGCCGCCTGATCCTGACTTGGCACGAAGCTGAGCTTGGCCAGCCAGCGCCCGGCCGGGACCAAGGCGGCAGCGGACACGGCCTGATTGAGCGGATGGTCAACGCTTACCAGGGATCGTTTTCGCTCGACTGGTCGGGCCAAGGTTTAACCGCCTCGATTGACTTGCCCGCATAAAAAAGCGGTCGCCGAAGCGACCGCTTTGATTTCTTACCTGGGCAGGTAAGCTGCACTTAACTGGCTTAGCGCGGGGGCACTGGGCCTACGGTTCTGGCAATCCTGGGAGGAAAGCTGCCGAACCGGGTTTGGTTAAGTGCGATACGTTTGTCGGCCTGCGGGATTACCGCGGTGCACCGCGGCGCACCATGTTGACGATCGCCAGCAGGACAACCGCACCAAGGAACGATGAAATCAGCGAACGGATATCAAGCGAACCCGACGTAATCGGCGCGCCGCCGATAAACGGGGTGATGACATAACCAGCCAGAATCGCGCCGACGATGCCGACGATAACGTTAAGAATGATGCCCTGCTGGCCATCGGTGCGCATCACAATGCTTGCGAGCCAGCCGATCACACCACCTACGATCAACATGATAATCAAACTCATAGTCGTTCTCCTGTTTGTATAGCTCGATAACGCAGGTGTTAAAATTTGGTTCCAGCGCCGCCGATCGCACGTTCGATCACTTGTCCTGCAAAGCAATCGGCGGTTCCTTTGGGCAGGTGCAAATGCCGCCTGGATTTGCGCAACCACCCTGTCCGCCAAACGATGGTCCCCGTGGTTGGTTCCGAGCCCGCACGTTGCTGCCTTGCTATTCCGTCAAATTGCGCCTAATGGACCCGCGCTACGTCGCTTGAGACGGGACTTTCGGCCTCGCGCCTATTCTCTCTTTTTCACGCCTCCTGCTCCGCCGGCACAGTGTCTGCGGATCATTCTGCTATCCGTGAAAGGAACAGATTATGCCCGTGGGCACCGTTAAATTTTTCAATACCGACAAGGGTTATGGCTTTATTGCACCGGACGATGGCGCACCTGACAACTTCGTGCACATCAGTGCCGTTGAGCGTTCGGGCATGTCGACCCTGAACAAGGACCAGCGCGTCAAGTACGAGCTGGAAACCGATCAGCGCGGCAAGACCTCGGCTGTCAACCTCGAAGCAGCTTAACCCGCTGGCCGCTGCGGCGTAATGCCGCAGATTGGCTAACGGACTAACGCTCGTGCGGCGGGGCGGATGCGGACATAGTCCGGGTCTGCTCCGCCGTT
>JANMBA010000090.1:0-1517 GCA_031360105.1 Novosphingobium sp. | reverse complement strand
GTATCGGCAGCCACCGCATGCCAGGTCACGCGATAGGAGCCAGCCGTCAACGCACGGCGCAGCAGCAGCGTCAATGTCTTGCGGTCCGGGCCGATCGCCGCCGTAAACCCGGTAATCTTCATTGGTGCGTGATTGGCCATGCCGGGCATGCCGGTCATCACCAGCTCCGCCCCGGTCATCGGGCCGATCAGCGCCTCGTTGAACTTCAGCTCGATTTTGCCCGGCTTGGCGACGCTGGCATTGGCGGACGGAGTGGAGGTAAGCAATTTAGGATGCGCCTGCGCAACCCCGGCTACGGCCAGCGCAGCAAGGATCGGGGCGGCGAGCAACAAGCGGCTACGAAACATAGACAGTCTCCAAGGTTTGGGTGGTTGTAACGATAATACGCCGCCGCGCCATCAAGCCCTCAACCAATCTGGCGCAGCGTGTTATTGAGGGGTCAGTTGCCTGGCCGCGTATTGGGTGACAGAACCAATGGAGCCGCGCCGCGATGATCGATCTTGACGATACCCTGAGCCGGCTCGCCGCAGCGCCAGTGCATTCCGGCCTCGCGGCGATCGATGACGCCGTGCTGGCGCGGCTGTCGGCGCGGGCTGCGCAAATTCCCGGCAGCGCAATTGGACTGGCGGCAGTGGCGGCAGTGCTGATCGGGGTCGCCGGGGCCGGCTTGCCGAGCACCCGTGCCGAAGCCGCTGGGCCATTCGGCCAGCCGTCGGCACTCGCCCCGTCGACCTTGCTCGCGAGCAGCGAATGACCAACTTTCAACGCACGTTGCTGATCGCGGCGATCGCGTTTGTCGCGGCCATCGGCGGCGTGGTGATCGGGCGTGCGGTGGTGAGCCATGCCCCGCCCGCGGGCACGCAATTGCACCGCCTGCTGCACGATCAGCTCGATCTGTCGGAGGCGCAGCACGCGCAGATTGGCGCGCTTGAGCAACGCTTTGCGGTCCGCAAGCAAGCGCTGGAATTTGAACTGCGCGCCGACAATGCCAAACTGGCCAGCGCAATTGAGATCGAACATGGCTATGGCCCGCAAGTCAGCGCCACCATCGATCATTCGCATATGGTCATGGGCCAGCTGCAAAAGGAAACGCTCGAGCATGTGTTTGCCATGCGGGCGCTTCTGAACCCCGCGCAGGCGGCGCAGTTTGACCGGGTGGTCGTCAAGGCGCTGACGCAAAATCCGCAGTGAGCCTTGACTTATCCGGAGCTTCGGACGGCGAACTGGCGGCGCTGCACCTGAACGGTAGCGCAGCCGCGACGCGCGAGATCATGCGACGGCACAGCGCGCCGATTTACCGGCTGGTGCAAAATCATATCGGCGATGCGAGCGAAGCGCTCGACGTGACGCAGGAGGCGTTCATCACGGCGTTTGCTGGGCTGCGCAGCTATGACCAAGCTCGTCCGCTGCGGGTCTGGCTATCGCGCATCGCGATCAACAAATGCCGCGATTGGGCGCGGCGGCGGGCGGTCCGGCGGTTCTTCACTTTCGCCGCCCCGCTGGAAGCAGCCGATCAC
>JANMBA010000052.1:0-2961 GCA_031360105.1 Novosphingobium sp. | reverse complement strand
CGCCGCATCTTCGATATCGCCGTGATAGAACGGCACGCCAGCGGGCACCGCCCAGGCAAAGCCGGTGGTCAGATTATCGATCACCGCCACTGGCCAGCCAGCATCAAGCAGCGCGAGCACGGCATGGCTGCCAATATAGCCAGCACCGCCGGTTACAAGCACGGGACATTTGTTAGTCATCATGCTGCCATCGGGTAGCATGCACCGGCAAGCAAGTGGTTAACGCCCGGGGCCGCGTTCCGTTCATGGTGGCGCAAGCTTGGCGGGACGATGACCCGGCGCAGGGCAACCCTTCTGCCGCGTGAGGTCCAGCCATGCTTCCAACTCGTTCCGCTGTGCTTTCGGCCGCTCTGGTCGTGAGCCTAGGTCTGACCGGCTCGGTCTTGCTCGCGCAGCCCGGCGGTTGGGGCGGCGGCTCGCACTGGGATGATGGATCGCGCTGGGATAGCGGATCGCAACTGACCGGGCGCGGACCGCGCAGCAGCGTCAGCCGCGATGGCAAGATCGAGGTTTCGCGGTTCCGGGCCGAGGGCGAGGCCGCGCTGGCGTTGGCGCACGGTCCGATCACCGTGGTGGCGATGCGTGCGGACGAAGCTGAGGGCACTGCCGCTGCTGCCAATGTGATCGCAGCCAATGCCCCGCGCAGTGCAACTTATGAGGCGGCGGTCGAAGACCAGCTGGTCCATTCGGGCTATAATACTGTCGGTGCGGCGCAGACCGGCCAGATCGCCGAAGTACGGGTGATCCGCACCGAAGCCGAGCCACCCGAAGCCCCGCGCAGGCCGCTCAGCGGGGAGATGTCGGTCGGCGTATCGAATCGCGGCTCCGGGCTGGGCCTCGCGCTGCAATACGATGCCACCAAACCCCGTTCCGCGCTGATCGCCACCCGGCTCGAAACGCGGATTCGCGATCAGGCGAGCGGGCAAGTCCTGTGGGAAGGCCGCGCTGAAATCTACACCCGCCAAGGTGACGCCAAGTGGTCCGATCAAGCGATCGCTGGCAAGCTGGCCGCGCAGTTGTTTGGCGGGTTCCCGGTGCGCACTGGCGAGGATCGCGTGTCGCGCTAATGCTTGCATCGGCGGGCGATCGGATTCATGTTCTGATGCAATGCGTTACCTGAAAGGTAGTCCGTGATGATGCGTTTCCCTGGGGCCTTGGCGGCCGTACTGCTCACGACGCTCGCCGCCTGCGTTACCCCGGTTGGCCCGGTGCAAGTCACCCGGTTCCACGCCGCCGATGTTACCCCGTTGGGCAAAGGCGCGATCGCGGTCGAGCCTGCGCCAGGCAGCGATGGCAATTCGCTCGAATGGCAGACTTACCGCGCGGCGGTGCTGCGCCAGCTGGTGCTGCTCGGCTACAGCCAAGCCAGTCCCGGCACCGGCGCGCAGGTCGCTTACCTGAAGCTTTCACGCACCACTCTGGAGCCGCAGCGGTCGGGCCCGGTCAGCGTCGGGGTAGGCGGATCGACCGGCACATATGGTTCGGGGGTGGGGCTGGGGATCGGGCTTAACTTGTCACCCAAACCGGCGGCGCAGATTGCCACCGATTTGGCGGTTGTGATCAAGGACCGGGCCAGCACCGCAACGCTGTGGGAAGGCCGCGCCAGTTTTACCGTGTCGAGCAAATCGCCGCTGGCTGGCACCGCGCTGGGCGCGCCCAAGATGAGTGCAGCGCTGTTCCAGGGCTTCCCCGGCCCATCGGGAGCTACTATCGAGGTCAAATGACTGACATCCAAATTAGCGCCGCGTTTGACAGCGGCAATATCGAAGTGCTGGCAATTGACGGCACCACCGCCCGGCTAACGATCCGCAAGGACCGCGAATCGGACTTCTTCCAGTGGTTCCATTTTCGCGTTTCGGGCAGCGCTGGGCGCGCGCTGACGCTTAAAATCACCGGACTAAACGCTTCGGCTTACCCCGGCGGCTGGCCTGGCTATCATGCGGCGGTCAGCGAGGATCGCAATTTCTGGGGCCGAGCACCATCCAGTTTCGACAAGGCTGAGGACAATGGCACGCTGACGATCAGCTATACGCCCACCAGCAACCTCGCGTGGTTCGCCTATTTCGCGCCTTATTCGATGGAGCGGCATCACGGTCTGGTCAGCGGCGCGGCGCTGGCACCCGGCGTCAGCCACCGCATGCTGGGGCAGAGCATCGAAGGTCAGCCGATCGATTGCCTGGAACTGGGCGATGGGCCCAAGCAGGTCTGGCTCTATGCCCGCCAGCATCCGGGTGAAAGCATGGCCGAATGGTGGATGGAAGGCGCGCTCGACTGCCTGACCGATCCGGCTGATCCGGTGGCGCGGCGGCTGCGCCAGTTGTGCCGGTTCCACATCGTCCCCAACGTCAATCCCGATGGCTCCTGCCGCGGCCACCTGCGCACCAATGCCGTCGGGATCAACCTTAACCGCGAATGGGCCAGCCCGAGCGCCGACAAATCACCTGAGGTGCTGTGCATCCGCGCGGCGATGGACGAAACCGGGGTCGATTTTGCCATGGACGTCCACGGCGACGAGGCGATCCCGGCAGTGTTCCTGGCAGGCTTTCAAGGCATCTCGTCGTGGACCGAGACGCAGCAAGGCGGCTACGACCGCTACGCCGCAATCCTTGAGCGCCGCACGCCCGATTTTCAGACCAGGATCGGGTATCCGGTGGCGGGCAAAGGCCGCGCTAACCTGACCATGTCCACTAACCAGCTGGCCGAGCGGTTCGGTGCGGTGGCGATGACGCTGGAGATGCCGTTCAAAGACAACAACGACCTGCCCTGCGCCGTGCAGGGCTGGTCGCCCGAACGCAGCGCTGCGCTCGGCCGCGATTGTCTGGGTGCGTTGCTGGAGTGGCTGGCAGATTCGGCGAGACTGGCCGATTAGCTGAGGCTAGCCGGCCCAAAGGCGTGCGGCAACAGGTCTGACAGGCGCAGCTCCAGCACCGCGTGTTCGCCCACGCACAGCACCAGCGGATC
>JANMBA010000051.1:0-3361 GCA_031360105.1 Novosphingobium sp. | reverse complement strand
CCGCTTTGCGCCGAATTGCCCGCGCGCTCGACCAGTTTGGTGATCGTGGCCAAAGCTGACGGCGGATAGCCGCGCGCGGCCCCCGGTTCGCCCAGCAGCAGCGCAATCTCGCGCGCGGCGTGCGCCACCCGGGTCAGACTGTCCATGATCAGCAGCACGCGGCGGCCGCGGCTGCGGAAATGTTCGGCCAAGCTGGCCGCCAGCAACGCCCCGCGCAGCCGCAAGTTGGGTGCATGATCGGCTGGCACCGCGATCACCGCCGTGCGCGCGCGTTTGGCCCCGATCATGTGGCGTTCGACAAAGTCCGACACTTCGCGGGCGCGCTCGCCGATCAGCGCGACGATCACGATGTCGGCCTCGGCCCCGCTGGCGATCATATCGAGCAAGACCGATTTACCCACCCCCGAACCGGCCATGATCCCGATCCGTTGGCCGATCCCCAGCGTGGTCAGTGCGTTCAGCGCGCGCACCCCGCAGTCAAACGACTGCCGCACGCCGCTGCGGTCCAAGGCAGAGGCGCGCACGCCGCCAGCCGGCCACTGGGCCTGCGCATGGATTTGCGGGCCCTGGTCAATCGGTTGGCCTTGGCCATCGACCGCGCGGCCCAGAAATGCCTCGCCCACCCCCAGCATTCCGGGATGGCCTTCGGCGCGAACCTTTGCGCCGGGGCGGAGCATGACTGTATCGCCCAGCAGCATGAGCAAGCTGCGCCCGCTGCGAAAGCCGATCACTTCGGCGGCCAGCGGCGTGGTGGGACCATGCTCAACCTGGCACAGCGCGCCAATCGGCGCGGACAGCCCTGACACTTCGAGCAGTCCGCCATCGCAAGCCGTCAGCAAGCCGTAGCGCCCCGGTGCGAGATCGATCCGGGCCGCAGCCAGTTCTGCAAAATGGGGGGCAAACAGCTTCAGCATGGTGGCAACGTCAACACTGCGCCAAAGCCTCGGCAATCGCGCGGCGCCAGTGGGCCGGGCCGTCTTCAACTCCGCCATTGGCTGATTCCAACCGCAGCGCCCCGCGTTCGAGCGCCGGATCGGGGCGCGCCTCGAGGCCTTCGGGCAACTGATCGGCGACCAGCGCGAGGTCAGCCGGGTGCAGCCGCAAAATTCGTTCATCGTCGGCCCGCGCCAGCATTGCGGCGGCCCGCTCAACTCGCGCGGTCAGTGCGCCGGGATCGAGCTGGAGGGGGGCGAGGCTCGCCGCGCACAAGGTCTCGATAACGGCGAACAGCTTTTGCCGCAGTTGTTCGGTCTGCTCGGTATCCAGCCGCGCCAGCGCAAGTTCGATCCGGCTGCGCGCGGCGGCGAGTTCAGCAGCGGCTTGCTCGGCAGCTTGCTGGGCGTCGGTGCAGCCAGCAGCATAGCCTGCTTCCCACGCCTGCGCGCGCGGATCGCTTTCGTCAGGTGCCTCGGCGGCGAGCTGGGGCGATCTGGCAAAGCGCGGATCGGGCGCGAAACTGCTGCCCTGCGCCAGCAGCGCCAAGGGCCAGCTAGACATAATCATCGTCCCCGCCGCCCGCGCCGAAGTGCAGCGTGCCTTCGCCCGCCAGCCGTTTGGCCACCGCGACAATCGCCTTCTGGGCATCGAGCACATCGGCGAGCTTGAGCCGCCCGCGCGCCTTGATCTCGTCGCGAACGCCGTCGGCGGCGCGGCTCGACATGGCGCGGAAGAAAACCTCGCGCTGCTCCTCGTCGATCCCCTTGAGCGCATCGATCAGCAGCTCGCTTTCGACCTCGCGCAGGAGCAAGCCCATCGCTTGCGCGTCGAGCACCAGCAGGTGTTCAAACTTGAACATCTCGTTCTCGATTGCGCGGGCAAGCGCTTTGTCGAGCTTGGCCAGCTCGGGCATGATCCGTTTTTCGGTCGGCTTGCCCAGCTGATTGATAATGTCGGCGGCCTGCTTGGCTCCGCCCAGCGCCAGCGCAGAGTGCCCGTGCCGCTCGCCAATGCGGCGCTCCAGCAAGCTCTCCAGCATGGTCAGCGTTTCGTTGCTGACCGCGCCAAGCGTCGCGACCCGGTGGACTACCTGGCTTTGCGCAGAGGCGGGCAAGCCATGCAGCACGGCGGCGGCAATTCCGGGATCGAGTTGAACCAGCAGCACCGCGATGGCTTGCGGATGCTCGTCTTTGATCAGCGGGATCAGCGCCGAGGGATTGAGCCACCGCGCCAGTTCAATCGCCGGGCCGGACTGATCGCCCAGCGGCAGGATCCGTTCCATCAGGCTCTCGGCCTTTACCTCCCCCACGGCCTTGTGCAGCAGGTTGCGGACTTGCGCATTGCGGCCGCGCTCGCTGATCCCGGGCTGCTGCGCCGAGCCGACAAAGCCGCTGATCGCCTGCGTTATCTGGTCGGGGCCGATATGCCCCAGCGCGCACATTTTCTCGCCCAGCAATTGCAATTCGGCGGGGCCAAGCTGGGCCAGGATCAACGCCGCCTGATCTTCCTCCAGCAGCATGATCATGATCGCGGCACGCTCCGGGTCGCCCAAAGCTGCTGCGGTGTTCAAATCAGCGCTCATGATTGCGGCTCGGCGGCGCTCGTGCCAAGCAGCGCGCGCAGCGCCACCAGGGCATCATCGGGTTTTTCCTCGACGATCCGCTGCGCCAGCCCGACCTGGCGGCCAAGCAGCGCCGCATCGCCGACCGGCGGCACCGGGCGCGCGGGGTTTGTTGCAGCATTGCCCGCTGCGCTGTCAGCGCTGCCGCCGCCGCGCCGCAACGCACGGATCAAGGGGCGGACCCCGATCAGCAGCACCAGCAGCACCGCGATCAGCGCGACGACGCTGCGCACCACCATCGCGAACCACGGCGCTTCGTAGAACGCCAGACTGACCGCTTCGGCCGGCTCAAACGCGCGGACTATCACTTGAACTTGATCGCCGCGCGCGGGATCGACGCCCATCGCAGCGCTGACCAGCGCCTTGATCTGTTCAAGATCGGTGGCCTTGGCCTTTTTCATCGCTTCCTGACTGATCGCGACTGCAACTGAAATCCGCTTGAGCTTGCCCGGGGAGGAATTGGCCACTGAAACCTCGCGGCCCAACTCGTAAGTCCGGGTGGCTGAGCTTTCGCCGGTGGCGGGAACTGCGCTGGCGTTGGGCGCCGGGCTGGGGGCACCGCCCTGCGGCGCACCGGGCCGGGCAATCGTGGCGGGCGGCGGGGTGTTCGACAGCGCTCCGGGCACCCCCCCGGCTGGGCCGCCCGCACCGCCGCTGGCCTGTGACTGGGCCTGCGTTTCAGAGCGGACCACGCCGTTCTTGTCATAGCTTTCGCGCGCCGAGGTGACCTGGTCCATATCCAGTTCGACCTGAATTTCGCTGCTGAAATTGCCCAGCCCCAGCACCGGGGTAAGCAAGGTATCA
>JANMBA010000041.1:0-1985 GCA_031360105.1 Novosphingobium sp. | reverse complement strand
GACGAGGCCGGGCGCGAAAGCCGCGCGGTGAAATCGGTCTGGCTGGCGGGCAAGGATGAATGGTGGTTTGGCGGCGACAATGGCGACCGGATGGACCTGATCCCCGAGCAGCAGGAATACAAAGCGGGTGAGACCGCGCGGTTCCAGGTGCGGATGCCGTTCCGCGCGGCGCAAGCCTTGGTGACGGTTGAGCGTGAAGGGGTGCTGTCGAGCTTCGTCACCCAGCTGTCGGGCTCCAGCCCGGTGGTCGAGGTCAAGCTTCCAGCCAGCTTTGCGCCCAACGTCTATGTCTCGGTGATGGCGGTGCGCGGGCGGGTTAAAGGGGGCAGCCTGTGGCTGTCTGATCTGGCGCGCGACTGGAACCTGCCGTTCTTCAGCCAGGATGCCGCCAGCCCCAGCGCGACAGTCGATCTGGGTAAGCCAAGCTACCGGATCGGCCTCGCCAAGATCAAGGTTGGCTGGGAAGGTCACCAGCTTTCGGTCGGGCTCAAGCCCGACAAGCAGCGCTATGGCGTGCGCGAAACCGCGAACGTCATGGTCGCGGTCAAAGGCCCCGATGGGCGACCCGCCAGCAGCGCTGATGTGGCCTTTGTGGCGGTTGATGAAGCGCTGCTGCAACTGATGCCCAACCACAGCTGGGATGTGCTGAGCGCGATGATGGGCGAGCGCAATCTTGAGGTCGCAACCTCGACCGCGCAAATGCAAGTGGTGGGCAAGCGGCACTTTGGCAAAAAGGCGGTCGCGGCGGGCGGCGGCGGCGGTGCGGGCGATGCCTCGGGTGTCAACCGCGAGAATTTCAAGCCGGTGCTGCTGTGGCAAGGCCGCGTCGCGCTTGATGCCAAGGGCGAGGCCACAGTGGAGGTGCCTCTGTCCGATGCCTTGTCGAGTTTCAAACTGGTCGCGGTGGCAACTGACGGCGCGCAGCTGTTTGGCACGGGCGAGGCAAGCATCCGCACCGCGCAGGATCTGTCACTTTATTCGGGACTGCCCAGCATCGTGCGGACCGGCGATCATTACGACGCGGTGTTCACGCTGCGCAATTCGTCGGACCACGCGATGAAGATCACCGCCGAACCGCTGATCGAACCAGCGGTGGCGCGGGCCGCGCCGCTGACCGTGACGCTGCCAGCCGGCGGGGCGGGGCAAGTCCGCTGGGGGCTGGATGCGCCAGGTGCGCCCGGGGTGCTCAAATGGACCATCAAAGCCCGCAGCGCTGACGGCAAGGCGAGCGATACACTGACCGCAACGCAAGAGGTGATCCCGGCCATTCCAGTCGAGGTCTGGGCGGCCACGCTGCTCAAGGTCGGCGATCCCGCGCCAACCATCGGCGTGCCGCAAGGCGCGCTGCCCGGCGGCTTTGTCACGCTTGACCTCAGTGATAGTTTGGCCGCGCCGCTGGGCGGGGTGCAGGCTTATATGCTGGCCTATCCGTACGATTGTTTTGAGCAGCGGCTGTCGAAGATTGTGGTGGCGGGTGACGGCGCAGCGTGGACTGCTCTGGCGGCGGCGCTGCCGACGTACCTCGATAGCGACGGGCTGGTGCGCTATTGGCCCGACGCGCAGCTGCGCGGATCGAGTGAGCTGACAGCGTATGTCTTGGCCATGACCAGCGCCGCTGGGCTCCCGCTGCCCGATGCCGCGCGGGCCAAGCTGGTCGCCGGGCTGACCGGGGTGGTCGAGGGCCGGATCGAGCGCAGCCGCAGCTATCAGTCCGACGAACGGCTGGTGCGGATCGCCGCGCTGAGCGCGCTGGCCCGGGCCGGTGCCGCCGCCCCGGGCCTCGTCGCCAAGATCGACATGGTCCCGGCTGACATGCCGACCAGCGCCCTGGCCGACTGGATCGCCGCGCTGGACCGCTTGCCCGGTGCCCCGCGCGCGGCGCAATTGCGCGCCGCTGCTGAGGGTGAGCTGCGCCGCCGACTGGTGTACGAAGGCACCCGGCTCGATCTGTCCGATCGGAATAACGCGCCGTGGTGGATGATGAC
>JANMBA010000015.1:0-2070 GCA_031360105.1 Novosphingobium sp. | reverse complement strand
GCGCAGGCCGAGGGCGCGGAGATCATGCGCCGCGCGCCGACGGTCAGCCTGGTGGTTGGCCCGCAGGCCTATCACCGCCTGCCTGGCATGATTGCCGAGGCGGTGGCGGGACAGCGCCCAGTCGATACCGACATGCCGCTCGAAACCAAGTTCGGCGCACTGCCCGCGCGGCGCAAGGTCGGCCCCAGCGCCTTCCTGACCGTGCAGGAAGGCTGCGACAAGTTTTGCACTTATTGCGTGGTCCCTTATACCCGCGGCGCGGAAATATCGCGTCCGTTTCAGGACTTGATTGGCGAAGCTGAGCGATTGGTCGAGGCTGGCGCGAAGGAAATCACGCTGCTCGGCCAGAATGTAAATGCTTGGCGTGACGCCGATGGCCGCGGGCTTGAAAAGCTGATCGAGGCGCTGGCACTGATCCCGGCCCTGGCCCGGATTCGCTACACCACTAGCCATCCGAACGACATGACGCGTGGGCTGATCGAAGCGCATCGCGATGTGGCCAAGCTGATGCCGTTCCTGCACTTGCCGGTGCAATCGGGCAGCGACCGGGTGCTGGCCGCGATGAACCGCAGTCACACGGCGGCAAGCTATCTGGCGGTGCTGGGCCAAGTCCGCGCAGTGCGCCCCGACATAGCGCTGTCAGGGGATTTCATCGTCGGCTTCCCCGGCGAAACCGAAGCAGAGTTTTCCGATACGATCGGGCTGATCGAGCAGGTCGGTTATGCGCAATGCTTCAGTTTCAAATATTCGCCGCGTCCCGGAACCCCAGCGGCCACGATGGACGGCCAGATCGCGCCCGAACTAATGGACGAGCGGTTGCAACGGCTGCAAGCGGCGGTCAACGCCGGGCAACTGGAATTCAATCAAGCGTCAGTCGGCTCGCGCACGACAGTGCTGGTCGAACGCAAAGGCAAATTGCCGGGGCAATGGCTAGGCAAGTCGCCCTATCTGCAATCGGTCCACTTTATTGGCGAGGCGGCGATCGGTGATCTGGTCGCAGTTGAACTGCTGACAGCGGGCGACAATTCACTCGCGGGCCGATTGCTTGCCCCGGTCATCGCCTAGCAGAGGCGTTGGCCGGAAGGATTTACTCCTCCCGGCCAAATTTACAGCAAGTTTACAGGAAGAACGCACTGATCACACGCAGCGCCACGCCGCGGCGGGTATCGATCAGCACGGCATCGTTGCCATAGCGCATCCAGCGCTGATTATAGCCCGGATTTGACAAGCGGTACGTGCGATAGTCATTCAACCAATAGCGGCTGTTGTACTGCGCCGGAGCGAAGCGATAACCAGCGTTGATCGGGCGGTAGTTGTACCCACGCGGCGCAGCATAGGCCCCGCGCTGATAGACCCGGCGATGCGACGTGCGATAATCCCGCCAGTCTTCACGCAGTTCCTGCCGATCTTCACGGGTTTCCTGACGCGCCCGGTTCGCTGCGCGATAATCGCCGTTCTGCGTGTGGCGGCGCACTTCCTGCTGATCGCGGCGCACTTCCTGTTTATCGCGGCGAACCTCCTCGCGGCTTTGGGCGGTGGCCATCGTCGGCACCAGCGCGGATACTGCCAATGCAGCAATCAGAATTTTTCGCATTTGTTTTACTCCATTGCGAGATATCGCCGCCTGTACTGGCGACTGCATCCCAAATAGGCGGCACTGGCTGAACCGGCTGAAAACCTGATCGTCAGGTACGGTCCATCAGTGTCGCGGCGGCACGACATGTGTCGCGGCTCACCCAATAAACGCGCGGCGGCACGCGGCGTTCCGCATTCTACCGCGCTGGGCAGGCAGACTGACCGGCCGGCCAGCGCTCACCAGGCCATGATCGCGCAAAGCACAAAATTGTGGATAGGAATGCGCCAGCGATAGAACCCGCCCCTTGCCTCGCCCCGGGCAAAGCGTATCTTGATCCCGTCCGGCGAAGCCCCGCCGACGCTCGATTCTGAAAGGAGCGCATGCCCCGCAAACCCGTCCGCGTCCATGAACCGGCGCACTCCCGCCCTGTAGCCTCGCGCCCTGTTGCACCCCAGCGGTCGCGCAGCGAGCTGGAGTTCGACGAGGCGACCATT
>JANMBA010000392.1:0-7655 GCA_031360105.1 Novosphingobium sp. | reverse complement strand
GGTGATGGATGCGGCGCTGGCGGGGCTTGGCAACGTCGCGCTGATTGAACCGCTCGACTACCCCAACTTCGCCCGGCTGATCGGTCTGGCTGAGATTATGCTGACGGACAGCGGCGGGGTGCAGGAAGAAGCCCCGGCGCTGGGCAAGCCGGTGCTGGTCATGCGCGAGACCACCGAACGTCCCGAAGGCGTGACCGCCGGGACCGCCAAACTGGTCGGCACTGACACCAAAACTATCGTTACCGAATTGTTCAATCTTCTCGACGATAAAGCGGCTTACGAAAACATGGCGCGGGCGCACAATCCTTTTGGGGATGGGCACTCTGCGCAGCGCATCGTGGAGCTGCTCGGGAATGAAATCAGACGTTAAACCGTCAGTCTGTATCGTCGGACTTGGCTATATCGGCTTGCCGACTGCCGCCATCGTGGCGCGCGCGGGCTGCTACGTTCATGGCGTCGATGTATCGCAGCACGTGGTCGACACGATCAATCGCGGCGAAATTCATATCGAGGAAGTCGATCTTGACGGGCTAGTGCAGGGCGTGGTCGCGCGCGGAATGCTCAAGGCCTCGACCAAGGTCAGCACCGCCGACGTGTTCATCATTGCTGTGCCGACCCCGTTCGACGATCAGCACGCCCCCGATATCTCGTACGTGCTGGCGGCGGGTGAAGCCGTCGCCAAGGCGCTCAAGTGCGGCGACACGGTAATCCTGGAATCAACCTCGCCGGTTGGCACCACCGAGACGCTGCGCGATCTGATCGCCCAGCTGCGCCCCGATCTGAAGTGCCCCGGTTTGACCAGCGACACCCCTGACGTCTCGATTGCCTATTGCCCCGAACGGGTGCTGCCCGGCAAAATCCTTGAAGAATTGACCAACAACGATCGCTCGATCGGCGGAATCACGCCGCGCTGCGCGCGCAAGGCGCTGGCCTTTTACAAGCGCTTCGTGCGCGGCGCTTGCGTGGTCACCGATGCCCGCAGCGCCGAAATGACCAAGCTGGTCGAGAACGCGTACCGCGACGTGAACATCGCCTTTGCCAACGAACTGTCGATGGTCGCCGACAAAATGGGGCTCGACGTGTGGGAAGTGATCCGGCTGGCAAACCGCCATCCGCGCGTCAATATCCTGACCCCGGGACCGGGCGTTGGCGGGCACTGCATCGCGGTCGATCCGTGGTTCATCGTCCACGGCGCGCCCGAACAGACCCCGCTGATCCGCACTGCGCGCGGCGTTAACGATGGCAAGATCCACCATGTCATCGCGCAGGCCGAAGCGCTGATCGCGGCCAATCCGAACGCAACAGTTGCCTGCCTCGGGCTCGCCTTCAAAGCCAATATCGATGACTTCCGCGAGAGCCCGGCCCGGCTGGTCGCGGTGACGTTGGCGCGTAAGTTTGGCGACCGGGTCAAAGTGGTCGAGCCTTATGCGGGTGAACTGCCACGCGAGTTCGCCGGGACCGCAGCGGAACTGATCGATATCGATACCGCGCTGGAAACGGCGCAGATCCTGATCGTGCTGGTTGACCATGACCAGTTCAAGGCGGTGCCGGTGGCCGAACGCGCGCACAAGCTGGTGTACGATACCCGCGGGATCTGGCTCGATCAGCCCAAACCGTCTGCGATCAAGGCCGAAGGGCTCAGGCTCGCGGGTTGAGCAGCACGGCGGGAACGCATTGGTAATCAGGCGGTTGATCGGACAGGCATCACACCGTCCGGAGACTTTGCATGACCCCTGATCAGCGCCCGAATAAGCCCGAACCCGCCCCCAATCTCGCGCATGAGGCGCACAACCAGTCGCAAGAGGATGCCGGTGAGCAAGCGCAGACACTCGCCGATGAGGCACTGGGCCGGGGATCCGATTTTGGCGATGGGGACAGCGAGAAGCCGGAATACGCCGGGTTTAGCGATACTGATGATGATTCCACCGCCGATCTGGTCGATACGATGAACCAGATGGTCTCCTCGGGCCACATCGACATGGGCGCTTTTCGCGGCGAACGGAACGATGATGACGAGGAAGCCGGGCTGGGCGAACAGGGCAACGAAGACGATACGCCGCGCGGCGCCGAATAGCTCGGCCTGAACTGACCAGCGATTTGACCGTGACAGCGGCGCAGCAGCGGTGCATCTGGTTCTCATAAAACTGGGAGAGAGACCGATGCTGAACCTTGAAGGCAAAACCGCGTTCATTACCGGCGCGGGCGCCGGGATCGGGCTGGGCATCGCGCAGGCGCTGGCCGCCGCCGGGTGCAAGGTGATGCTGTGCGATATCGAGGAGGCCGCGCTGGAAGCCGCGCGCGCCGCGCTGGCCGCGACCAATGCCGATGTCGCCGCCGTGCGCGCCGATGTCTCGCTCAAGGTTGAGCTGCAAGCCGCTGCTGATGCCACGATTGCCCGGTTCGGCAAGGTTCACATCCTGGTCAACAATGCCGGGGTTGGCGGCGGCGGCGATTACGGATCGTGGACGCAAGCCAGCTGGGACTGGACGATCGGGGTCAACCTGATGAGCGTGATCTGGGGGATCGAGATCTTCGGACCGCTGATCGAAGCCTCGGGCGAGGGCGGGCACATCGTCTCGACCGCCTCGATTGCTGGACTGTGGGCCGGGGTCAATCCGGCCTACAACGTCACCAAATATGGCGTGGTAGGCTTGTCCGAGGGGCTGCGCATCAGCATGGCCGAGCGCGGGATCGGGGTCTCGGTGCTGTGCCCCGGCTTCATCAAAACCCAGATCATGGAATCGACCCGCAACCTGCCCAGCCGGTTTGGCGCGGTTGAAGGGATGGTCGATGGCGCCGAAGAAAGCGAATTTGCCAAGCTGGCCCGCGATGCGATCGCCAATGGGATCGACCCGCGCTATGTTGGCGAACTGGTGCGTGAGGGGATCGAAGGCGACTGGCCCTATATCGTCACCGATACGCAGTTCGAGCCAGCAATTGACGAACGCTTCGCCGGGATCAAAGCGGCGTTCGACAAGATCCGCGACCGGGTGCCCGCGCGCTAGCGATCGGGCGCCGCGCTGCGCTTGCTTTTTAGTGGTTTTGCAGCCATAGCAAAGGACCGCGCGGACCCTGCCTTAAGCGCCCGCGGCTGAGAGACACGCATCGCGCTCCCGCTTACCAGCCAGGAGCGCCGCCATGTCCCGCGCAATGAACATCAATCTGCCAGAACCCGAAGTGCGGGCGATTTGCGATAACCAGTCGATTAGCATCAGCGCGATCGAAACCCTGCCATCGGGCGGAACGCATCTGGTCTGCACCACGATCGAAGGCGCTGATGACGCCCGCAAAAAGTTCAAGAAAACTCTGATCGAAGGCAAGGTCAAGCGTTTCGCATTTTACTGGGTTCCGCCCAAGTAAGGATCAGCGCGCGGGCCCCGGCCAGGCCCGCGCCGCCAATAGCCGCTTAGCCGCTTACTGCGGCGTGCCTTAGCTGCGCCATTTCATCATGACCCGCCTTGACCGAGGCCCAGGCCGCCGTCACCGCCTGACGCGGACCCGGATCGAGCGTATCGCTGTCCAGCGCGGTTTCGAACTTGTCCTTCAGGTAACTCTCGCCATGCGCAATCTCGGCGATGATCGCGGCGTCGTCCTGCGCCGAAACCACTTCGCGCAGCGACTGAAACGCGCGGTGGATGGATCCCATCAGCGAGCCGTTGTCTTTGGGCGTTTCGCCTAGCGCCACCACCGCCGTCTGCAACTGCGCCACCGCGCCCTGGCGCTCCTGCGCGCGCGCGGTGAACAGCTTCGTATATTGCGGGCAAGCGGTGTCGCTGGCAGATTTTTCATAACCCTCCACACTGTCGATCAACGTGGCGATCAGGGTGTTAAGCGTAGCGGTATTTTCAGCTTGATTTGAACTGCGGGTTGCCATGGGGTTCGATCCTAAGATGTTACTGTGTCGCCCAATCAACGCGCTGCGTGCCCCGGCGGTTCCCGCCCACAAATAGTGACGGTTCCCGCCCACAAATAGCGGCCGCTTCCGCTCACCAGAACGCTGGAAATGCGCCTGGGCTTCCCGCCCCGCCCCGAGGGGGGCGCTGATCTCTTCCCTTGCCGTCGGAGAGGGCTTTTAGCTTAACTCCCCTCCCCATTGGGGAGGGGCCGGGGGTGGGGGTGGGGGTTCCACGCCGATGCGGAGTTGCTGGGGGTTCCACGCTGATGCCGAACCCCCATCCCAACCTTGCCCGGGCGGGGCAGGGCAAAGCGATTGAGCAAAGCCGCGCAAGCTAGCCCATAAACCACCACCCAATCAGCCCGCTCAGCCCCAGCACCTGCACCACCGCGATCTGGAACAGGTTAGAATTGAACGGCTGCACCACGCGTCTTGTGCCGAAGCACCGCGCGTCCGGCGTAGGCGCCCGGGGTGCCGCCGAGGAACGCGAGGGTCAGCAAAGTCGTTTCCGCGATGCGATACTGACCGCGCTCCGCCTTGGCCTTGTCCAGCCCGAATGCCGCAAAGGCGATGAGGTTGATCGCGACGAGGGCGGCGGCGAGGTTGGTGGAGGTTGGGAGGTGGGGTGAGATGAGCGGATAACTCAAGTTGAACAAGTAAGCACGATTGGTCTCTTTCTCTTCGGCCCGTCTAGTTTTGCCTGCAATTCACGGACGATCTCGTGCGGCTCCGGCGGTTTCCCTTCTCGCAGGGAATTTTGAACCTCGTCCCACTCCGAATAGATAACCGTTGGATCACTGAGAACGAATTCTCCCCCCACGTTTACAATCGGATAGGATAGCCAAGTCAGCTCACTGTTGCTCGGGGTCGTTTCTGGAAATCCGGGAAGTGAGCCGAAAAATTCACTGTCAACCACAACAAAGAACTTCTTGCCCCATCTGCGGAAAACCGGGATCTTCAACTGGAGTTGCGGAATAAGGCGCTTCTGTGCGCAGGATCTGAAATCTGGTCTTCGCTTGGTATCGAGGCCTTCGACCGAGCGTTCGGTCATGTAGTGGGCAAAGACCTTGCGAAGGCTCCCGCCCGAAAAATAAGCGGCTTGTATCTCTACGGCCGCAAAATCCGTGACCATGCCATTGTCGATCTTGCCAAGCAGAAAATCGACCTTGCCAATCTTCTTGGGTCGTTTGCCTTCGACCTTGGATGGGATTTCAAGGATGCGGATTTCCGGGAAGACGGCGAAACTTGTGTCAGAGCCGAATGCAATCCGGGCAGCATCGGTAAAGATACGATTCCGTTCGAGAAATCGAACCGGGCATAATGATGCTGCGGTATTGCCATCGGACAGGGTGCATATCCCAAGCGGGTCGGTTATGCTTGACTTCGTGCATGGGCTGTCCCGAAAACGACAGTGGCGCGCGTCGCGGTTTTGCCAAGCGGCATCCGATTGATCCGCGACGTCGTACCCGAAGATTTCAGCGACCTTCATCAGGCGGCGATTGCCACGCTACCAGCTTGGGATTTCGTGATAGCGGTAGCAATTGCCTTGGCCATGAGCGGCGGAACGGCATTGCCAACCTGCACGAATTGTTCGGTCATGCTTCCATAGAATACAAATTCGTCCGGGA
Source organism: Novosphingobium sp. (assembly GCA_031360105.1). Taxonomy (GTDB): domain Bacteria; phylum Pseudomonadota; class Alphaproteobacteria; order Sphingomonadales; family Sphingomonadaceae; genus Novosphingobium. The sequence continues at coordinate 2,132 of JANMBA010000392.1, read as the reverse complement.
ACGACTGCAATCGCGCCGCTTCACGAACTGTGAATGCCCGATTTTGGATCGGGTGGATGTAAGCACCCCAATGAATGTCGCATTTGGTCAAAATCGTGCACGACAGGTCCGTTGGACGCGGGCGACCATAGCGTTTGGTATGATCGCTGCGCTTCGCCTTTTTCATGCCAGCGGGCAACAGATCGAATGGCACATCTCGCCACGAACCTCCTTGCGGAATATGGCGGATGCGTTCGAGGTTAGCCTTGCCTAAGCGAGGGCCAAAGTGATTCTGGACTAGTGCAGATTGCAGGCGCAATTGCTTTTGGAATTCATTCTGTGGAGCCGCCACATAGGCTGCCCCGCGTTCATGTTCCCATTGTTCTTGGATGGGCGGCAGGTCACCAATCGCATCCCAGACGGTAACAAAGGGAGCCCGCTTCCCATCGTGACTCTTGATAGGAAACGTGACCGGGAGTCCAAGGCGGTTGGCAACGAAAACAATTCGCCTGCGCTCTTGCGGAACACCGTATTCCTCGGCTTTCAAGACCTGGAAATCGACGTCTTCATAACCTGAGGCTTTGATTTCATTGACAATAGAACGGATCAAATTTCCACTGCTGATCGACGACAGACCGGTCACATTCTCCATAACAAGCCATTTTGGCTGCAATCCCCGCACGATGCGAAGATACTCTCTGAACAGGCCCGCACGCGGATCCTGTTCGCCCCTGCCGTGGTTATAGACGCTATACCCTTGGCATGGCGGCCCTCCGACAAGGACATCAAGGTGCCCGGACTTAAGTCCCGTTGCTTTCAAAATTTCGTCAACGGTAAGCGCTTGGATAGGCTTTGCCGTAAACTTCGCATTGGGATGCGACGCCATGAAGGTTTGACCGAAAGTCGGGTCAATGTCAGATCCGAAGAGGACATCGTAACCTGCCTGCATGAAGCCATGACTTAAGCCACCTGCTCCGCAGAAAAGATCGACAACGTTAGGGCGGTCATGCATCAGTCGTTCCTCCTATGTTCTGACTAATGCAAGTCTTTAGTGCGGTCAATCAAGGGCTGAGCAATCGAAACCAATTCGGATATTACTCCGCCGCCACGCCTGCACCAAACATATCCGGCTCGTTCGCCGCTGCTTCAATTGCATCGGCCAGATCGTTCGCCCCTTCGCTGGCGCGGGCATCGCGGCGGGAATCGAAGCTTGACCAGACATCCTGCCACGAGCCCTTGGTGGCGCCTTTCGAATATTCGGTCGCTCTCGTTTCAAAGAAGTTGGCGTGCTCTACGCCATTCAACAAAGGCGCGAGCCACGGCAGCGGGTGATCTTCGACCATGTAGATCGGCTGGAAGCCCAGCTGGCTCAGGCGCCAATCGGCGATGTAGCGGATGTAGCGCTTGATTTCCTTGGGGCTCATCCCCGGGACCGGGCCCTGTTCGAACGCCAGATCGATGAACGCATCTTCCAGCCGCACGGTCTTCTGGCAGCAATCGATGATGTCTTCCTTGACCGCCTTGGTCAGGCAGCCGCGTTCCTGTACGAAGGCGTGGAACAGCTTGGTGATCCCTTCGCAGTGCAGGCTCTCATCGCGGACTGACCAGGTGACGATCTGGCCCATGCCCTTCATCTTGTTAAAGCGCGGGAAGTTCATCAGCATGGCGAAGCTGGCGAACAGTTGCAGCCCTTCGGTAAAGCCGCCGAACATGGCGAGCGTGCGGGCGATATCCTCGTCGCTGTCGACCCCGAACTGCTGGAGGTAATCGTGCTTGTTGCGCATCTCCTCATATTCGAGGAACATTCCGTATTCGCTTTCGGGCATGCCGATCGTATCGAGCAAGTGCGAATAGGCGGCGATGTGGACCGTTTCCATATTGGAGAACGTGGCCAGCATCATCTTGATCTCGGTCGGCTTGAACACCCGGCCGTACTGCTCGTGATAGCAGTTCTGCACGTCGATATCGGCCTGGGTGAAGAACCGGAAAATCTGCGTGAGCAAGTTGCGCTCATGCTCGCTGATCTTCTGGGCCCAATCGCGGCAATCTTCGCCCAAGGGCACTTCCTCGGGCATCCAGTGGATCTGCTGCTGGCGTTTCCACATATCGTAAGCCCACGGATATTCGAACGGCTTGTAGGTCTTGCGGGCTTC
>JANMBA010000440.1:0-8979 GCA_031360105.1 Novosphingobium sp. | reverse complement strand
GGCCTGCGCCCGATTGTCGAATTCATGACGTTTAACTTTGCGATGCAGGCGATTGATCACGTTATCAATTCTGCTGCGAAGACCAATTATATGTCGGGCGGCCAGATGCGCTGTCCGATTGTCTTTCGCGGACCCAACGGCGCGGCGACCCGGGTTGGGGCGCAACACAGCCAGAACTATGCGCCATGGTACGCCAGCGTTCCGGGGCTGATCGTGATCGCGCCGTACGATGCCGCCGATGCCAAAGGCTTGCTGAAAGCCGCGATCCGCAGCGACGATCCGGTCGTGTTTCTCGAAAACGAGCTGATCTATGGCCGCAGCTTTGAACTGCCTGAGCTGGACGATCACGTGCTGCCAATCGGCAAAGCGCGGATCATGCGCGAAGGCAGCGATGTGACAATCGTGTCCTATTCAATCGGCGTGGGGCTATCGCTCGAAGCCGCCGAGACGCTGGCGGGTGAGGGGATTGAAGCCGAGGTGCTCGATTTGCGAACGCTGCGCCCGCTGGACCGGGAAGCCGTGCTGACCTCGTTGGCCAAGACCAACCGGTTGATCATCGCCGAAGAAGGCTGGCCGACCTGCTCAATCGCTGCCGAGATTATCGCGATTTGCATGGAGGATGGCTTTGATCATCTCGATGCGCCAGTACTGCGGGTCTGTGACGAAGACGTGCCGTTGCCTTATGCCGCAAATCTGGAAAAATTGGCACTGATTGATGCGGCGCGGATTGCTGAAGCGGTGCGCAAAGTGTGCTACCGCTAGGCCCTAACTGAAAGTTCCGTTGGCGCTGACCTGGGCATTGCCGGTGTACGTGCCGCAGGTTTGCACCGGGTCCGGTGAGGCCGGACTGCGCTGATAAATCTGAGTCAGATCACGGCTGTCGCGAACCGTAAACGAGGCGATCGCATAGATGTCGAGGCTGCCCAGAAATTGTTTCGAGATCAGTGGCTGGTAAGTGTAATTGATCTCGACGAAGATTACGGCATCGCCGGGTTCCGCACTAACTTCCTCATTTATTGGCCCCATCCCGGTGGTGCCCAACACTTTGCCTTCATCGCCATAAGCTGACTTGTAGGCTTTCGAACCCCGGCAGCGCTGCCAGTGAATATATTGGTTTTTGCTGGCGTTGACCTCAAGGCTGGAAATGATCACCCGGCCATTGTTGTACAAATTGACTTTGGTACCGCTTTGCAGCTGCGCGCCGTAGATCAAATCGTTGATGTCGCTTTCATAGATCCGGCGATTTTGCAGCGTGCTGGTATCGCCGATCCGCGAGGCGTTGTCGGCAATATGCTCGGCCATCTGGCTGATCTTGATGTTGACCAGCGCGTAGTTGGCTTCTTCAGCGCCCCACAGGCCCGTCGTCAACAAAAACGGAGCGCCCAGCGCGAATTCAACCATGGCGACACCCGAACAATTGCGCAGCAGAGCGCGTAAGTTGGCCCGAATCCTCATGTGCAGCTTCCAGTGGCGGGCGCGGCACTCGTTACTTGCTGCCCGTAAGGCTGGTTGCGCAGGACGGTCGCGGCGCTCAGCGTAAACGTCTTGCTTTGCCCCGGGATCAACCCGGCGATGGGGAAGGGCCGGACATATTTAACGGTGACCGTATATAAAACTGCATCGCGCGCGCCGCCAAAGCCAGCTTTTCCTCCGTCGGCATCCCATTTGCCATTGCCGTTGGCATCTTCGAACGGTTCGCCTTTGCCGCACGTGCCGTTGCCATCGACATCGGTATAGTCTTCGGGGCGTCCAGCTTTGGTGAAGCTGCTGTAGGACCGGCGGGTAAACGTCAGCGCCGCCGCCGGGGCGACCGCGCGCACCGTGGTAGTGACTTTCGCGTCTAGCTTCGTTTCGTTGCCCGCCGCGCCCTCAAGCGAAGAATAGCGCGCCGCATTTTCAATCGCGCCTTGCAGCATCTGCGTGGTGTACATGTTGTACGCCAGATCAAACAAACCCATCAGCATCAGCATCAGCACCGGCGCGATCAGCGCAAATTCGACGATGATCGCGCCGTTTTGGTCGCGCAAAAGGTGCGATAACTGCCGGGTCATTTAGACACTCGCAAGTCGCCAAGCTGCGTTGCGATCTTGTTGAAAACATCATTCAATTCAGCCGCGTTCTTGGCTTCGAAGAAATGCCCTGCGCCAGCGCAATCGGTCAGGAACGGGCTTAGCGTCGTACCAAAACCAATCACCCACACGGTAATGTTGCGTTTCTTCACTTCGCTGCAGGCGACACTAAATCGCTTTTCGACCACATTGGTCAGCGACAAGCCCCCGCTGGGGCTCTTGGCATTCCAGCGCCGCTGGTCCAGCGGCTCGATTCCATAAGTGCCATAAGAGAGGTCAAGCGGGGCGGTCAGGCCATCGGTCAGAAAGATCATGTTGCGGTTAGTCGGCTTGCCCGCAACATCGGCATTTTCGCCTGCGAACAGCCCCGTGGGTGAGAGCAGACGGCCGCCCCAGATCATGCCGATATCGTGATAGGTCGAGCCCATGGGGGTAAGTGTATTAAGGTAACCATCGACGTCACCGGCTGCCATTTCGCTCAGCTTGCGGGCTGCGGCAGGGCACGCCGACAAACCGGCCCATTCTGCCATTAGATAGTCATTGTCCGTCAAAACCGGTGATTTGAAGCTGCCGGCCCCGTTCCACCAGATTTCCGGCTCGAACGAAATCTCGTTCAGCATCGGACGCCACTGCGTGTCCGGGTTACCGGGGGTGGGCACCAGATCGAGGTCGAGATCGAGCGCCCTTGACAGATCGACGTTGTTGTAATCGTTGATTTCGTAGGTCGAGCGCTCTTCCATGCAGCCGCGAAACGATGCGGTCAGAAATTCAGGCGTAAGCGATGGGTTACCATACATCCGGACATCGACTGAACCCACTTTGAGTGGATCATTGCCGGTCAAACCTTTGAGGAAGGCGAGATTCTGAGTGATCGGCTTATACTGCCAACTGTATTTTTGGCGTGTGGCGGTGCCGGTATTTGCGGTCTTCCAGCTGTACTTGTAATTGACGTAGCGCGAGCCGCCAACCGACGTGGTGGCGCCGTCGGAACTGACGCTACAGGTAAATTCATTGCCGTTGAGCAAGACCGTTCCGTAGGTGCTGCCGTCCAAGTTAGTGCCGGTTTTGCTGTCGGTCCGGGCCACGGTGCTGGCCGGGCAGCTCGCCGCATTGTACGTTGCAATCGCAGTCTGAGTGCCGCTGATATAGGTGTAGGACGTTGTCGTGGTTTGGTAGATTTCGGTCGTGCCGGTATCCTTGGCTACGCGCCCATTGTAATTCCAGTCATCGACCACCCAATCAGACTTGAGCAAATAGCCGACATTGACGTTGGTGGAATAGGGCACAAAGCCATAGCGGACTCGCGTTCCAGGCGATTTGCTGCCTTGCAATTGCGTATAGAAATTGCGCACGACGCTTTTGAGGATATCAATCTTCGGGGCGGAATCGCCTGCGTTGGTGTCGGCCATCGATCCGGTGGTATCGAGCACGAACATCACATCGGTGTTTGAGAAGTTCAGCTTGGCTTCGCACTTCACGGCGATCGCCAGTTTGGTGTAGCCGAACAGCGTCATGATCGTGGTCGGCACATCGACCGATGCTGCGCCAGAGATGGCGTAGTCAGTCTCTAGCGTCATCGCAAACTTCCGGTTCTTGCTGCCGTAAGCGCCTGAGCGGTAATTCAAATTGAAGAATCGATTGCCGATGGTCGCCACGTCGGCCGGGATCACGCCCGTAGTGACCACTTGCGAGCCAAGTTTTTTGCGCGCCGCGAGCACCCCGGCATCGCAGGCTTGCTGGATCCGGCTTTGCGACAAGTAGCTGCGCCCCATGTCGATTCCGCCGCCCAGCATCGCCAGCATCGGGACCAGGCCAGCCGCGATCATCGCCAGCGTATTGCCCGCGCGATCACGCAGCAGGCGCGCCAGCAGCCCGCTCAGTCTGGAAATGGCTGCTTGATCCGCCATAGGTTTTGCGTGTCCCTGATTATACACCAGCCTCATTTAGCGCAGCCGCGTAACTCCCTGACGAACAGGGATGGTTAATTTGTTTAGGGAAACATTAGAGCGGGTTTGCGCACCGAAACCACATTGTGAATTCTCAGGCCGCGACGTAAATCGGCCGCGTCACCGTGATCGTCGGAGATCCAATATTGAAAAACCCCAGCATATTTGCCGGTACATAGGTCAGTGTCAGCATAAATTTGGTGGTACCGGCAATGTCGGTAACCGGTTTAGTGGCGGTCGCGGTTAGTTTGGCTCCGTCAAGTTCGTAGGGAGCATTAACCGCATAAGCTTCGGCTTGATTTTCGATCTGCGTTATCGTGATCGGATCGTCTTTTTGATATTCAACGATAGTATAGCGCGCCGTATCAGACGCGACCGATCGCACGGCATTGTAGGCGAACATGTGGAAGCCGACTTGCAAAACGCCAAACATCAACGCAAAAATTATCGGTGCCAGAATAGCAAATTCGACCAAAGCCGCGCCCCGCGTGTCACGCAGAAAGGCCCGAAAATTCAGTTTACCCGTCATGACACTTGCACCGTGCGCACCAAATTATAATTCAACGGGCTGCCAACTCCGAATTGCGTCCAAAGCGGAGCGTAGCTGTCGTTCAAAGTGACCTTCACGTAGACTGAGGTATCGTTGGGGTCTGAGCAATCGCTAGCTAACGAAACCATGCTGGTATCGCTACCGCACCGATAAATCTTCACAACGTTCACCTTGCTCAATGGCAGATTGAGCGAAGTCGCCAAGGCATTGCGAATTGTTGTTACGTTCGTACCTGCGCCTTTGGCGACTGCCAGCACGATCCCTTCCAGATCGGTTGCGCCGGTCTGCAGTTCATGCTGGCGGGCAACCATCCGGCTCACATCGAACGTACCCAGCGAGAGCACGACCAAAACTGGCGCGACGATTGCCGTTTCGATTACGACCGATCCATGCGTGCTGGCACAGAGGCCACGGACGAGGGTGCGTAAGCTGAACATCATACGACCAAGTTTACGGTTGCGATCCCGGAGCCAGCGCTGTTGGTTTGCGTGCTGCACCGCGTATCGAGGTAGGCGTTGCCAGAAACGGTGATCTTATTGGCTGAGATTTGCAGGCACGAACTGTCGATACTCGCCGTACCATTCAGGCGGGCCGTGCCAGCAGGCAAATAGATTGTCCCCTGATATAGCGAAACCGAATTGCCATTGATGATATGTTCCTGCGATGGATTGTTGTTGCGATCCTCAAATATCAGCATGTTGGCGTATCGATCCGATAGAGTTGTTGAATAGCCTGCATTCAAGAAATCTGAGGATTGCATCGGGGTGAGCGTAATTACCCCGGCGTTACCGCTACCACCCAGTTTAAGGGTCGCTCCGTTTTTCAAAACAAACATTACGTTGGTGCCAGTCACCGGGTAGTTGGCAGAAAGATCCAAAACCCCTCCGTTGATAACATAGATTCCCTTGCCCAACGTGGTTTTGCATCCAACGACGAGGCCACCGGTATAGGTTCCCGCCAGCGGCGTCGCTAGCGCCCTCGAGCCGTTACCGACACAGTTATAGGTTCTTGGGGTATTGTTGGTCGGTGGAGACAGATCATCGTAGATGTCCTTCAACCCCGAAACATGCTCGGACAGAACGGCCTGGTTCGTGGTAGGCACGGTTGCCGTTCCGCAGGTGGCGATTGAATCGGTTACAACCGTTGCTGAATTACTGATTGTCAGCGCGTCATCAGAACAAGATAACGCGGCAAGTCCGCATCTGGCGATAACATTGGCGTTCCCACCAACAGTGAATGTGGTGCCATTTTTACCCACGGCGATTAGACAGGCCGAATAATCCTTGCCCGCTTTGAAACTGGCCTGGGAATAGGCGCTGATGGTCACACCATTGCCGGTGAGCATGCTGGAAAAGGGGAGGCTCTTGGTGGCGGTTGCAGTTACGACTACGCTGTTGTAACTGCCATTTTTGTAACTCACCAATTTGAAAGTGGGATCAGTCGCGAAACCCGCGGTCAGCGCCAGATTATGGATGTAATCCTGTTTTCCTCTGACTTTATAGTTCGCGCGGGATGCGTCTTTCGTCATCGCCCATGCCGCTGCCAGTGCGCCTTGATCGGTCGCCTGCTGCAACTCGTGCTTCCAAGAGTACCACTGCGAAATATCTACCGCTGCACCAGCTCCACCGATCAGCATTGGCAGTCCAATCGCGGTCAGTAAAATAGCACTGCCGCCCGTATGGGACTTCAAATCGCGGAGTATGCGGTTGACCGAATTGAGCATGACGCCCCCTGCAAATTGTTATGCCACCCGACCGTGTGATACAGCCGGTTGGTTTTCGCTCTGTGTAGTAGCAGGGTTAACAAACGGTTTTGGTCGCGCGGTGGGTGGTGCCAGTTTTGCACAAGATCATTGCCACGCTATGAGATGGTGCCATGGAGTTCGCCGCACAAATCGCCAGCATTTCGGTCGAACGGCGGCTGGCGCTGGCCTATGCCCCGGCGCGATCGCGTGCGTTGTGGCTCGGGCTGTTTGGGCTCGATGCCCGGCTTGGCGCGGTGGTGCAGGCGGCGCACGAGCCACTGCTGGCGCAGATAAAGCTGGCTTGGTGGCGCGATGAACTGGCCAAGTCGCCCAGTTCGCGCGCGCAGGGTGAACCGCTATTGGCTTTGCTGAGCGCCTGGGGCGATCAAGCTGCAGGCCTGAGCGCGCTGGTGGATGGGTGGGAAGTGATGCTGGGCCGCGGACCACTTGGGCACCGCGAGCTGCTGCAAATCGCGGAGGCGCGGGCGTTGGCTTGCGCGGGGTTCACCATTCGGCTCGATTTGGCCGCAGCGGAGCCTGAGGCCAAGCGCGCCGCGCGGGGCTGGGCGCTGGCCGAATTGGGCGCAGCGTTGACCGAACCGGATCAGCGGGCGGCGGCACTTGATCTTATCGCCCAGCAGGATTGGCACCGCGCCCGGCTACCGCGCGAATTGCGGCCGCTGACGGTACTGCACGGCTTGGCCGAACGCCAACGCGGCAACGGACCATTTATACCCGGTCCAGCGGCGGGCGTGCGTGCGGTCAGGCTTGGCTTGCTCGGTATTTAAGCTAAGCTTGGCTGCACTTGGAGTGGGCAAGATGAATCGAATTGTATTGGGCGCGGTTTCAGCGTTGTTGCTGGCGGGCGCGGGTCTGTTCTGGTGGCAAGGTAAAGCTTCGGTCAGCGCCAGCGCGCCGCCCCCGCCGCCAATGTCCGAGGTAGAGGCGGCCGCGCTACCGCTGGAGGAGCTGCCCAGCGAAGACGGTGACGGGATGCAAGGCGCGGGACTGCCCGGAGCTAATGCCGCAACCCGCGAGGAAAAACGCTTCAACCGGCTCGACCGTAACCGCGACAATCTGGTCACCCGGACCGAAGCGCTGCAACCCCGCGTTGCAATGTTTCGCAAGCTCGATAGCGATCACAACAACCTGCTCAGCTTTGAAGAGTGGTCGGTGGTCAGTTCCAATCGCTTCAAAAAAGCTGACGGCGATGGGAATGGCAGCCTGACCCGCCCTGAGTTTGCCACGACCAAACCCAAGGTTTTGAACAAACCAGGCTGCGGCTGTAAATAGGCTCAGGCGATCCACTCGGCCAGATCGGCCTTGGCCCGCTCGGTATAGGCTTCTTTGCGGGCCTTCTTTTTGACCGCGCCCTCGAACGGTGGAAACAGCCCAAAGTTGACGTTCATCGGCTGATAGGTTTCGGCCACCGCATCGCCGGTGATGTGGGACAGCAAGGCTCCAAGCGCAGTCGTGCGGGGCGGGGCGGTCCAATCGCTTCCCGTCAGTTCGGCCGCGCTCATCAGCCCCGCCAGCAAACCGACAGCGGCGCTTTCGACATAGCCTTCGCAGCCGGTGATCTGCCCGGCGAAGCGGATGTGCGGCGCCGTCTTCAATCGCAGCTGCCGGTCAAGCAGCTCCGGTGAATTCAGGAACGTGTTACGGTGCAGCCCGCCCAGCCGTGCGAATTCGGCCTGCTCCAGCCCCGGGATGGTGCGGAACAAACGAACTTGCTCGGCATGTTTCAGCTTGGTCTGAAAGCCGACCATGTTCCACAGTGTGCCCAGTTTGTTGTCCTGCCGCAGCTGCACCACCGCGTGCGCCCAGCGCCCGCTCGGAAATTCGGCCGAGGCGGTATGCGGGTTATCCAGCCCGACCGGCTTCATCGGCCCGAACCGCAGCGTGTCCAGCCCGCGCGCGGCCATCACCTCAATCGGTATGCAGCCCTCGAAGTAAGGCGTGCTGGCTTCCCATTCGCGGAATTCAGTCTTCTCGCCATCGAGCAGCCCTTGGTGGAAAGCGGCGTATTGCTCGCGGGTCATCGGGCAGTTGATGTAATCCTTGCCGTCGCCGCCCAGCGCGATCGAGCTGTCGGTGGTCTTGTCCCACCGCGCGGCCATCCAACAGATGTCCATGTCGATCGAATCGCGGTGAATAATCGGCGCGATGGCATCGAAGAACGCCAGGCTGTCTGCCCCGGTCGCCGCCGCGATACTTTCGGCCAGCGCGCCCGATGTCAGCGGTCCGGTGGCGATGATGGTCAGGCCAGCGGCGGGCAGGGCGTGGATCCGCTCACGCACAACGGTCAGGCTGGGCTGCGCGGCCAGTGCAGCTTCGACTGCGGCTGAAAACACTTCGCGGTCCACCGCCAAAGCCGATCCCGCCGGAACCTGGGCCTTGGCCGCAGCGGTCATAATCAGCGAATCGAGTTCGCGCATTTCCTGGTGCAGCAACCCGACCGCGTTCTTTTCATGATCGTCCGAGCGAAAACTGTTCGAGCAGACCAGTTCGGCGAGGCCCGTACCCTGATGCGCCGGAGTCATATCTCCCCCACCGCGCATTTCGGACAGCCGCACCTTCACGCCGCGCCGCGCCAGCTGCCACGCGGCTTCGCTGCCCGCGAGTCCGCCGCCGATAATGTGCACATCGTAAGTCATTGCCCAAGCGCCT
>JANMBA010000438.1:0-2164 GCA_031360105.1 Novosphingobium sp. | reverse complement strand
GCGCAGTTCAAATTCCAGCGCTTGCTTGCGGACTGCAAAGCGTTGTTCCAGCGCGCCAATCTGCGCATGCTGCGCCTCCGACAGATCGAGCTGATCGTGCAGCAGGAGGTGCAATTGCGTGCCAGCGGGCGGGGCATGGCTCACCACCGCGCGCCCGATCACCACGCCGCCGATGGCCGCCACAAACGCGATCGCTGCGATCAGCAACGTGCGTTGCAAGTTGGTCATTCGCTGCTCGCGAGCAAGGTCGACGGGGCGAGTGCCGACGGCTGGCCGAATGGCACAGCGGCTTCGGCACGGGTGCTCGGCAGGCCGGCCCCGGCGACCCCGATCAGCACTGCCGCCACTGCCACCAGTCCGATTGCGCTGCCGGGGATTTGCGCAGCCCGCGCCGACAGCCGCGCCAGCACGGCGTCATCGATCGCCGCGAGACCGGAATGCACAGGCGCTGCGGCGAGCCGGCTCAGGGTATCGTCAAGATCGATCATCGCGGCGCGGCTCCCTTGGTTCTGTCACCCAATACGCGGCCGGGCAACTGAACCCTCAATAAAACGCTGCGCCAGATTGGTTGAGGGCCTGATGGCGCGGCGGCGTATTATCGTTACAATCGCCCCAACCTCGGAGACTGTCTATGTTTCGTAGCCGTTTTTTGCTCGTCGCCCCGATCCTTGCTGCGCTGGCCGTAGCCGGGGCTGCGCAGGCGCATCCTAAATTGCTTACCTCAACACCGTCCGCCAATGCCAGAGTCGCCAAGCCGGGTAAAATCGAGCTGAAGTTCAACGAGGCGCTGATTGGCCCGATGACCGGGGCGGAGCTGGTGATGACCGGCATGCCCGGCATGGCCAATCACGCGCCGATGAAGACTACTGGGTTTACGGCGGCGATCGGCCCGGACCGCAAGACATTGACGCTGCTGCTGCGCCGTGCGTTGACGGCTGGCTCCTATCGCGTGACCTGGCATGCGGTGGCTGCCGATACCCACCGTGTCCAAGGCACTTTTGCCTTCACCGTGAAATAGCCGGGTGACTGACTGGCTTTCCGTCAGCATCAGGGCGGCGCTGTATGCCGACTTGATGCTGTGCTTCGGGTTGCCGTTGTTCGCGCTCTATGGCTTCACCCGCGCGAAGCGGCAAACGGTGTTGCCGGTGCGCGCAAGTCTGGCCGTTCTGGCCGCGCTGGGGCTGGCGTTGTCCGCGCTAGGGATCGCAACAATCACCGCCGGAATGGCGGGGGTGCCGCTGTCTGAAATCGACCGCGCATCACTCGAAATGGTGATTACCCAGACCAGCATCGGCACCGCGTGGCAAGTGCGCATGGGGGCTTTGTCGGTTGCATTGGTCTGCGCCCTGATCGCAGGGCGGCGTTCTGCTGTGCCTCACTTAGCCATTGCTGCCGCTGCCATTGCGCTGGCCTCGCTCGCCTGGACCGGACACGGCGCGGCCAGTGAGGGCGGGGCCGGACTGTTGCATCTGTGGGCTGACATCGCCCACTTGCTCGCCGCCGGAGCGTGGCTGGGCGCGATTGCCGCGTTCGGCTGGCTGTTGCTGCGACCTGAGGCAAGTATGATGCCAGAGCATTTGCACCTGTTGCATCGCGCGCTGGCCCGGTTTTCGGTGATTGGCAGCCTGTTGGTCGGGGTGCTGGTCGCCAGCGGAATGGTCAATGGGTATATGCTGGTCGGGCCGATGCATGTTTTGGATTTGCCGACCACGAGGTACGGGCAATTGTTCCTGATCAAACTGGCACTGTTTGCCGCGATGTTGGCGCTGGCTGCCGCCAACCGGTTCCGCCTCACCCCGGCGCTCGGCACTGCGCTGGGGCAGGGCGATACGGCGCGCATGGTCACGGCCCTGCGCCGCAGTATCGCCTGGGAAGCGGGCGCGGCGCTGGCCATTGTGAGCTTGGTCGCATGGATTGGCACGCTGACCCCGCCGATGGCAGAAATGGGATGAACCGCGCAGCAGCAGCGGGCCGTCCAGTCAAACTGTTCTTCGATGGCGGCTGCCGTCCCAATCCCGGACCGATCGAGGCGGCAGTGGTGGTGCGCGGAATTGTCCACCGGTTCGATGATCTGGGGCAGGGTAGCAGCACCGATGCGGAATGGCTGGCGTTGATCGCCGCGCTGGACTTGGCGCAAGCACTGGGGCTGAACGAAATCGAACTG
>JANMBA010000428.1:0-5112 GCA_031360105.1 Novosphingobium sp. | reverse complement strand
GTCGCCCGCGTGATTGCAGGGGTGGCGTGATGGCAGCGGCTGCACCCAAGGCGAAAGCCAAATCCGGCTGGCTCAACATCGCGGTCGATTACGCCCCGGTGCTGGTGTTTTTCCTCAGCTATCGCCACTTTTCCCCCAGCGATCACAACGACCCGATTGGCGAGATGCTGGCGGTGGTCAAAAGCACCGGTGCCTTCATGGTGGCCGCAGTCACCGCGCTGGTCATCTCGCGCTGGCGGCTGGGGCACATCTCACCGATGCTGTGGCTGTCCACGCTCCTGATCGTGGGTTTTGGCGGGCTGACCATACTTCTGCGCGATCCGATCTGGATTCAGATCAAGCCGACTGCGATTTATCTGCTGTTCGGGATCACGCTGCTGGTCGGCGCGTGGCGCGGGCGGCCGTTGCTCAAATATCTGCTCGAAGCCGCGTTTGAGGGACTGAGCGACACCGGCTGGCTGAAGCTGTCGCGCAATTGGGGGGTGTTTTTCCTGCTGCTGGCAGCGCTGAACGAGGGGCTTCGGGCGCGCTATAACATCGCCAATGGCAACTTTGGCACGTGGATTTCGCTCAAGTTGTGGCTGTTCATGCCACTGTCGTTCCTGTTCACTTTCACCCAGCTGCCGATGCTGCTGCGCCACGGGCTGATGCACGAGGCCGAGGGCGAAGTGCTGGCCGATCCGCCGCATGAATGAAAAGCGGTGCTGGCGGGGTGACAAGTGCGCGCATTCGCGCGATAGAGGCGCTGTTGGGGTTCGCAACTAACGATGTTCAGGGGGTAGCAATGGCTAAATTTTTCGGAAATCTGCATTCGGTGCTGCTCGCCGGGCTTGCGCTCGCGCTGGCTGTAATGGCCTTTTTCTCCGGCGCATCGGACGGCGGACTGCCGATCAATGCCACCTCGGTGCTGACCTGGCTGCACGTGTTTTTCGGCATCGTGTGGATCGGCTTGCTGTATTATCTGAACTTCGTGCAAGTGCCGACCATGCCCAAAATTCCAGCGGAACTCAAAGCCGGGGTCACTGGCTATATCGCTCCCAAGGTGATGCTGTTCTTCCGTTACGGCGCGCTGCTCACCGTCCTGACCGGGCTTAGCCTCGCTGTGGTGAAGGGCTATGCGCACCGTGCCATGACCTTCTCTGGCGCTACGCCGAACGAGAACTTGATCGGCCTTGGAATGTGGCTGGCGCTGATCATGGCCGCCAATGTCTGGTTTATTATCTGGCCAGCACAGCAAAAAATCCTTGGTCTGGTCGAAGCTTCGGCTGAGGAAAAAGCTGCCGCTGCGCCGCGCGCGCTGTACGCCAGCCGCACCAATGTGCTGCTGTCGCTGCCGATGCTTTACTGCATGGTCAGCGCTAACCTGGGCTAATCCAAATTGCCCCTCCCCAATGGGGAGGGGCAAACAGGCTTTAGGCGCCACGCATGACCGCCCAGATCGAACCGTTCCACACCATGACCGTCAGCGCGCTGGCGCACCGACTCAAGACCGCTGGCCGCAGCGTGATTCACATGGAGTTCGGCCAGCCCTCCACCGGCGCACCGCCAGCCGCGATTGCCGAGGCGCACCGCGTGCTCGATGCCGATCCGATGGGCTATTGGGAAAGCCAGCCGCTGATGCAGCGGATCTGCCGCCACTACGCCGAAACCTACGGCGTGACGTTGGCCCCGGCGCAAATCGTGCTGACTTGCGGCGCTTCGCCCGCGCTGGTGCTGGCGCTGAGCATGAGCTTTGGCCCCGGTGCGCGGGTGGCAATAGCGCGGCCCGGATATGTGGCTTACCGCAACAATCTGCGCGCGCTGCATATGGAGCCGGTCGAGCTCGATTGCGGGGCGGCCGAGCGCTATCAGGTCAGCGCGGCGGCGCTGGCTGCGCTCGATCCAGCGCCCGATGGCCTGATCCTGGCCAGCCCGGCCAACCCCACCGGCACGATCATCCCGCGCGAGGAACTGGCTGCGATTGCGCAGCTGTGCCGGGCGCGCGGCATTACGATCATCTCAGACGAAATTTACCACGGCATTGCTTACAGCATGGCCACGCCCTCGATCCTTGAGGTTGAGCCGGAAGCGCTGGTGGTCAACAGCTTCTCAAAATATTACAGCATGGCCGGCTGGCGGCTGGGCTGGCTGGTCGCGCCCCTGCGCGGGATCGATGCAGCGCGCGCGCGGATGAGCAACCTGTACCTGACCCCGCCCAGTCTCGCACAGCATGCCGGATTGGTTGCCATGGATTGCACCGAAGATATTGCCCGCAACATCGCCACTTACACGCGCAATCGCGAGCTGCTGCTCGCCGCTTTGCCCGAGCTTGGCCTCGCGCGGATCGCCCCGCCCGATGGCGCATTTTACGTCTATGCCGATGTCTCGGACTTTACCGACGATTCGATGCAGTTCTGTCTGCAATTGCTCGAGGATACCGGGATCGCTGCTGCCCCCGGATTCGATTTCGATCCCGTCGAGGGGCACCGGTTTGTGCGGATCAGCTTCGCGGTTTCGACTGCGCAGGTCGAGGATGCGATCGCGCGGATGAAACCGTGGTTCGCCGCGCGCAATCGGGGCGCACGAAGCTAAATCTCGACCTGGCTGCCCAGTTCGACCACGCGGTTGGTCGGCAAGCGGAAGAACTCCATCGCGCTGGCGGCATTGCGCAGCATCCAGGCGAACAGCTTTTCGCGCCAGATCCACATCCCCGGCTTGTCCGAGGCGATCAGCGTCTGGCGGGAGAGGAAAAAGCTGGTCTTCATCATCTCAAACGGACCGCCGCACAGCTCCACTCGCTTGAGCGTGGCGGGCACGTCAGTTTCTTCAAGGAAACCGAATTTCATCACTAACCGGTAGAACCCCTGCCCCATATCGGTGACTTTGAAGCGGCGTTCCTCGTCCACAAAGGGCACGTCCTGAATCGCGACTGTCAGGATCACGATCCGTTCGTGCAGCACCTTGTTGTGCTTGATATTGTGCAGCAAAGCCGAAGGCACGCCAGACCGGGCGCTGGCCATGAAGATCGCTGTGCCGGTCACCCGCGCTGCGCTGGAGTGCGCGCTTTTGGCAAAGACTTCCATCGGCATGCTGCCTTCGGCCATCGACTGGCGCATCAGCATGCGGCCCCGAGACCAGGTGGTCAGCATTGTAAAGATTATCAATCCCATCACCAGCGGCACCCAGCCGCCATCGGGAATTTTGGTGATGTTAGCCGCCAGATAGGCCGCGTCGAGCGCGAAGAACAGCGCCAGCAGCGGAACCGAGTACCACCATTTCCAGTTCCACAGGTTGAACAGCACCACCGCCAGCAGCACGTTATCGATGGTCATCGCGCCGGTCACCGCGATCCCGTAAGCGGCGGTCAGGTTGGCCGAGCGCTGGAACAACAGCACCAGCAGGATCACTGCAATCATCAGTGCGGTGTTGATCACCGGGATGTAGATTTGCCCCGCCGCCAGGCTGGTGTGCTTGATCGACATGCGCGGGATAAAGCCCAGCTGGATGGCCTGCTGAGTCACGGAAAATGCCCCGGTAATCACCGCCTGGCTGGCGATTACCGCTGCGAAACTGGCGATAAACAGCAGCGGCCACTGGAACCAATCGGGCGCGAGCAGATAAAACGGACTGACCAGCGCCGGCTCGCCCATCCGCATCAACAGCGAGGCTTGGCCCAGGTAATTGCAGACCAGCGCAGGCAGCACGATCCACAGCCATGATACCCTGATCGGCCGCACCCCGAAGTGCCCCATATCGGCGTAAAGCGCCTCGGCGCCGGTCACCGCCAGCACCGCCGCACCCATCGCCAGAAAGCCCTTGAACGGATCGTTCACGAACATATTGAACGCGTGGTGCGGACTTAGCGCCCAGATCACGTCGGGGTGCTCGGCTACGCTCAGCAGGCCCAGCACCGAAATCACCGCGAAATAGACCAGCATGACCGGACCAAACAGCGCCGCAACCTTGGCCGTGCCGCGGCTCTGGATCATGAACAGGAACACCAGAATCCCGACCACCAGCGGCACCACCAGCCGGCCCAGCGTCGGCTCATACACCGCCACGCCCTCAATCGCGCCCAGCACCGACACCGCCGGGGTAATCATGCTGTCGCCATAGAACAGCGCGGTGGCGAACACCCCCAGCAGCACAATCCCGCTTGACCAGCGCTTGCCCGCGACATTCTTGTTGATCAGCGCCAGCAAGGCCAGACTGCCGCCCTCGCCCTTGTTATCGGCGCGCATGATCACGGTGACATATTTGATCGTCACGATAATCATCATCGACCAGAACATCAGGCTGACGATGCCATAGATATGCAGCAGATCGAGTGGCAGCCGGTGCCGCCCGCTGAAAGTATCACGCATGGCATAAAGCGGGCTGGTGCCAATATCGCCGAACACCACGCCAATCGCCCCGACCGCCAGCGCAGCTACCGATCCTTGATGACCGGGACTGGCGCCACTGGCTTCATCATCATCCAGATCACCGGAACCCGAATGGACAACCGCGCCAGAATCGCCCGCCTTGCTCATGCAACCAGAACCCTTAGTGACCCAAAGCCGCGCGCCAGCGCCTGCTGGTTGCGACTAGCAGCAAGCTGATGCGTGGTCCAGCGCCGCACCGGATCAACGTTCCGGCGGTGGTGATGGTTGTGTTGCGGGAAGAGATTGCTGATTTTGCTGCGATAAAAGCTGATCGAGCAATTGCAGCCGTCCGGCCAGCCCGGCGCGCCATGGCGCTGCTGCCGGGGTCCGCGCGAGCAGCCCGGCCCACAGCGCGCGGCCTTCTTCGGGGCGGCCGTTCTGGATCAAAGCCAGGCCCAGGAAAAACGGCGGACCGGCGGCTTGCGGATCAGATTCGGTCGCCTGCCGAAAGGCGTAGAGCGCCGCCGGGGTCAACGCGCCATCGGCGTGCCCGACCAGATTGTTGGCGAGCGCCAGCCATGCCCCCGAATCGCGCGGGCTTTCCTCGATCGCGCCCAGCAGCAAGCCAGCGGCATCGCCAAACTGGCCCTGCCGGGTCAAGGCATCGGCGGTGACGGTCCAGCGGTTGCGCGCGATCAGCCCCTCGCCCGACAACTGCTGGCGCA
The DNA here is from genome assembly GCA_031360105.1 of Novosphingobium sp. Lineage (GTDB taxonomy): Bacteria > Pseudomonadota > Alphaproteobacteria > Sphingomonadales > Sphingomonadaceae > Novosphingobium. The sequence goes on along the minus strand of JANMBA010000428.1, from coordinate 44 downwards.
CGGTGACCAGTTCTGCCCCGACTTTGCCCGGTGCGGTTTCTGCC
>JANMBA010000397.1:0-1592 GCA_031360105.1 Novosphingobium sp. | reverse complement strand
CTGGTTTACGGCTCGCACTTCGCCGAGGAATTGCAGGACGCTTCGCATTATGGCTGGACCGTGCAGGGCATGACGTTCGACTGGAACGTGCTGCGCGATACCGTGCTGCGCGATGTCGACCGGCTGGAAGCGGCCTATATTTCGACGCTCGACAGCAACAAGGTTGAGCATTTCCACGAACGCGCGGTGGTGACCGGGCCCACTTCGGTCAAGCTCGCCTCGGGCCGGGAAATCACCGCAAAATACATTCTGGTCGCGGTCGGCGCGTGGCCGGTGCTGCCCGAATTTGCCGGCAACGAGCACTGCATCACCTCGAACGAAGTGTTCCATCTGCCGACATTGCCCAAGCGCGTGGTGATCCAGGGCGCGGGCTACATCGCGATGGAATTTGCCGGGATTTTCAACGCGCTCGGCTGCCATGTCACCGTCGTAAACCGCAGCGAAACGATCCTGCGCGGCTATGATTCAGCGCTGCGTGACCGCCTGCTGCAAATCACCATGGCGCGCGGGATCGAATACAAGTTCAACAGTCCGCTGACCAAGGTGGAAAAACAAGCCGATGGCAGCCTGATGGTGACCGCCGGTAACCACGATCCGATCCCCGCCGATGTGGTGCTGGTCGCGACTGGCCGCCGCCCGAATACCGCCGGGCTGGGGCTCGATAGCGCTGGAATAGCGCTGGGGCAGGGCGGTGAAATCCCGGTCGATAGCTTCAGCAAAACATCGTGCGACAGCATTTATGCGGTGGGCGACGTGACCGACCGGGTGCAGCTGACCCCGATCGCGATCCGCGAGGGCCATGCTTTTGCCGATACGGTGTTCGGCGGTAACCCGCGCGCGAGCGATTACACCGCAATCCCCAGCGCCGTATTCTCGCAGCCGCCACTTGCATCGGTCGGCCTGACCGAAGCGCAGGCGCGCGAAAAGCTGGGCGGCGAGGTCAAGATTTTCACCGCCGATTTCCGCCCGATGAAGAATATCTTCGCCGGACGCCCCGAACGCGGACTTTACAAGCTGATCGTCGATGCCGCGAATGATGTGGTGATCGGCGTTCATATGATCGGCCCCGAAGCGCCCGAAATCCTGCAGGCGGTGGCGATCGCGGTGCGTGCCGGGCTGACAAAGGCCGATTTCGACGCGACGGTGGCGCTGCACCCGTCGATGTCGGAAGAGTTGGTGCTGATGCGCTAGGCCCCGAGCGGGGGTTGCCTGCGGGCGTCAGATGCGCGCCGCAGCGCATCGCGCAGGATATAGCGCTTCGCTTCGGAATAATGCGCCAAGACCAACGCCAAGCCCTGGAACGCGGCGAGGATGAGCATATAGACCGGGAAGGACGTCGTCGCGACGCCGAAGCCGCGCATCACGCACATAATTGGCCAGTGCAGGAGGTAGAGTGTAAACGAGCTTCCGGCGAGCGAGCGGATCGGGCCTTCGGCGCGCTCGAGCAGCCGGGCGTAATGCAGCGCGACAGGCCGCAGTCCGATGAAGATCGCCGCAACTGCGGCTGCACCAATCCAGTCGGTCAGGAAATGTTGCGAAAAGTGCAGCATCGACCAACGCAAGAAGGTGTGCGCGTAGACTGCCGCGGTCAC
>JANMBA010000365.1:0-2938 GCA_031360105.1 Novosphingobium sp. | reverse complement strand
GGTGGCGGCGGGCCTTAAGCATTTCATCTTCAGCTCGACCGCGGCGACCTATGGCATCCCTGAGAAATCGCCAGTCAGCGAAGATTGCCCGCGGCTGCCGATCAATCCGTACGGCATGTCCAAGCTGATGACCGAGACGATGCTGGCCGATGTCGCGGCAGCGCATCCGCTCAATTACTGCGCGCTGCGCTATTTCAACGTCGCCGGGGCCGATCCGCGCGCCCGCACCGGGCAATCGACCGCCGGGGCAACTCACCTGATCAAGGTTGCGGTCGAGGCCGCGCTGGGCTTGCGCAGCCACGTCGAGGTATTCGGCACCGATTACGCCACCCCCGATGGCACCGGGGTGCGCGATTACATCCACGTCAGCGATCTGGCCGCCGCTCATGTGCTGGCGCTCGAGGTGCTGATCGCTGATCCAGCCGAATCGCTGACCATGAATGCCGGGTACGGGCGCGGTTTCTCCGTGCTGGAAGTGCTCGATGCAGTTGACCGGGTGACTAACCTGACGATCGAACGCAAACTGTCCCCGCGCCGCGCGGGCGATCCCGATGCACTGATTTCGGACAATGCCAAGATCAAGGCGACGCTGCCGTGGGTGCCAAAATACGCCGATCTTGATGTGATTGTAAGCCACGCCCTACAATGGGAGCGGCGGCTGGGCGAGATCCGAAACAAGTAAGGTATTTCGCGCAGAGATCGCAGAGGACGCAGAGGCGCAGAGAGGTGTTGTTTTGCGCCGCAGGCGTCTTGAGACTTTTGGACGCTGCGGCGGTCACTGCGCTCGCTGGACAAAGCGGCGTCGCCGCAAACACAACCTCTCTGCGCCTCTGCGTCCTCTGCGATCTCTGCGCGAACCCTTTTCAAGCCGACATCTGGCGCGCGCCCGCTTGACTTGGGCCTGACTCACCCGTAACGGCGCACCTTCAATTTCAAGCGGCATCGCCCGCTCCCGAGGAAACCATGAAGATTCGCAACAGCCTCAAGTCGCTCAAAGGTCGTCACCGCGATAACCGCGTGATTCGCCGCCGTGGGCGCACTTATGTGATCAACAAGACCAACGCCCGGTTCAAGGCGCGCCAGGGCTAAACCCCGGCGGTGCGGGCCGATTGATCGGCTCCGCGCAGAAATTCCGGCCCGCCTCCCATCCGGAGCGCGGGCCGAAATCGTTTTATCAGCCGGAGTTTGTGGGATGAGCGATCAGATCGAGGCAGTCGTGTTCGATATTGGCAAGGTGCTGGTCCGCTGGGAGCGCGACTTGCCGTTCCGCCGCCTGATCCCCGATGCGGCGGCGCGGGCCTATTTCATGGACACGGGGATCCCGCTCGCTTGGCATGCCGAGCATGATGCCGGGCGCGGCGCGGAGGAGATGATCGCGGAGCGCAGTGCGCAGTTCCCCGAGCATGCGCCACTGATTCGCGCCTGGCTGACGCAGTTCAACGAATCGATCCCCGGGCCGGTTCCGGGCAGTCCGGCGCTGGTCGAGGAACTCAGCGCGTGCGGGGTGCCGCTGTATGCGATCACCAATTTCGGCGCGGATACCTGGGCCGGATTCGCGCCGGGCTGGTCGCTGGCCGCGCGGTTCAGCGACATCGTGGTGTCAGGCGTAGAACGGCTCGCCAAGCCTGACCCAGCGATTTACGCGCTGGCAGCGGCGCGGTTCGGGCGCGCGCCCGGCTCGATGTTGTTCATCGATGACAGTCTGCCCAACGTGGAGAGCGCCCGCACCTGCGGCTGGCACGCGCACCATTTTATCGATGCGGCGGGGCTGCGGGCTGATCTGACGGGGCGCGGGTTGCTCGGCTGATGTGTCTCGGCGTTGGGCGAACCAAAAAAAGGCCCCCGCTCCGGATGAAGCGAGGGCCAGGGGGGCTGTTCGGGAATTCCGATTTGGTAATGTGAGCCGGTGGCGGCTTAGCCAGCGTTACACTTGGTCAGGTCTTCGGCGCCGAATTCACCCTTCGGGCCGATGAATGAGGCGAGCTGGCCAAACGATCTGGCAACTTTGATGCAGGTGTTAAGCGGACGCGCACCATCGATTGCGCCGCTGCACACATCGCCCGCGCACTTCCACACCACGTCGCCGACAATCTTGTCCTTCGGCGCGGCGAGCGCGGTAGCCAGCTTGGCCGAATAGCGCGTAGCGCCCGCGTGGGCCGGTGTGACAGTAGCCGAAAAGCTGAGCAGAGTGCCCGCAAATGCCAGACCGGCGACGAACAGGCTGCGCGAAAACTGGTTTGAGAGAATGGTATTCATGACAATTTCCCCTTCAGGTGTTGCCACGCAAAGATCGAAAGGGGGTCCTTGGTTCCTGGGGAGGAGGGACGACTCGATTTGCGTTGCTAAAAGCTACCTACCTTGATAGGTTTTCAGTTGCAACTAGAAACTGTGCATTGCAGCAAAGATTTTTTTGTCGGCGATCAAGCGCAGGTGCGGTAGGTTGCAATTCGGGATTGAGGACCAGACCATGGGTAAACTGCGCGAGCCGCTCAACGACATGCAGAATTGCGGGCTGCCCGCTGCGCTGGAAGTCATGGGCGAGCGCTGGTCGTTCATGATCCTGCGCGCTGGGTTCAATGGTCTGCACCACTTTGAGGAATACCTTGGTGTGCTGGGAATTGCCCGCAACATCCTGTCCAACCGGCTCGCGCGGCTGGTCGAACACGGCATTATGAAGCGCGAGGCGCTGCCCGAAGATCGCCGCAAGATCGAATACCGCCTGACCGCCAAGGGTCTCGACCTGCTCCCCGCGATGCTCGCGCTGCGCCAGTGGGGCGAAAAATACGGCGAAGGCGTGCCGAGCAACCCGGTGCTGTGCGACGCGCGCGACGGCCAGCCGATCGCGCTCATCGGCATCCACGCCCACGACGGCCGCCTGCTCGGCCCGATGGATTTGGAATGGCGTGATATGGCCGATGTGGGGAAAGCGGAGGTCGGG
>JANMBA010000349.1:0-6969 GCA_031360105.1 Novosphingobium sp. | reverse complement strand
TGGAATCAATTGATCGATGGCTTTGGCAACCACGACCCCGGCGCGGGGCGCTACAATGGCCTTCGTCCGCTTTGGGATGTTCTGCATCCTGGCCGACACTGGGCTGAGAAGTGTAAATCCCGAACTGAAACGGTAGAAGATATTGGTCAAAAGATCATCGACTTTTACGCTGCCAAAACCTTGAAGGCTTGAGCCATGTTCTTCAACTTCGTCGACGAATTGCGCAGTGCCGGGATCGGGGCCAGCTTCAAGGAGCATCTGGTGCTCCTGGAAGCGCTCGACAAAGAGGTGATCGAGCGGACGCCAGAGGAGTTCTATTACCTCAGCCGCGCGATCTTCGTGAAGGACGAAGGCCTGCTCGACCGGTTCGATCAAGTGTTCAACAAGGTTTTCAAAGGGCTGCTGACCAACTACGGGCAGACCCCGATCGATATCCCCGAAGATTGGCTGAAAGCGGTCGCCGAAAAATTCCTCAGCCCCGAAGAAATGGAAGCGATCAAGTCGCTCGGCTCGTGGGACGAGATCATGGAGACGCTGAAAAAGCGGCTTGAGGAACAGCAGAAGCGCCATCAGGGCGGCAGCAAGTGGGTCGGCACCGGCGGCACCTCGCCTTATGGTAACGACGGTTATAACCCCGAAGGAGTGCGGATCGGCGGCGAGAGTAAGCACAAGCGCGCGCTGAAGGTGTGGGAAAAGCGCGAGTTTCAGAACCTCGATAACACCCGCGAGCTGGGCACGCGCAACATCAAGATCGCGCTGAGGCGGCTGCGGCGGTTTGCCCGCGAGGGCAACGCTGACGAGCTTGATCTGGACGCGACCATCAACGGCACCGCGCGGCAAGGCTGGCTCGATATCCATATGCGGCCCGAGCGCCATAATGCGGTCAAATTGCTGCTGTTTCTCGATGTCGGGGGATCGATGGACCCGTTTATCAAACTGGTCGAAGAGCTGTTCAGCGCCGCCACGACCGAGTTCAAAAACCTGGAATTTTTCTACTTCCACAATTGCCTGTACGAAGGCGTGTGGAAGGATAACAAACGCCGCTGGTCGGACCGGACCCAGACTTGGGATATCCTCCACAAATACGGGCACGATTACAAAGTCGTGTTCGTCGGCGATGCGGCGATGAGCCCCTATGAAATCACCCACCCCGGCGGTTCGGTCGAACATTTTAACGAAGAACCGGGCACCGAATGGCTGCGCCGCGTCGCGCGGGTCTATCCCGCTACGGTCTGGCTCAACCCGGTGCCCGAAAAGCAGTGGAATTATTCGCAATCGACCAAGATGATCAAGGAACTGGTCGGCGGATCGATGTTCCCGCTGACGCTGGGCGGGCTGGATGATGCCATGCGCGAACTGACCCGCAAGAAACATTGAGATGCAAGAAGCATTGAGACGCAGCGGGCTGGCCGCGCGCACGCCGCTGCGTTAAGGCGTGCTGATGGATACCCAACTGCTCGTGATCTGTCTGCTGACCGCGGGCATCAACCTGATCGGCACCCTCGCCTATGCCGCCCGCATTGCCGGGGTGCGGACCCGGCGGATCGCGATGAGTTTTGCCTTGTTCAACATTCTGGTGCTGGTCAGCCGCACCTCCAATTCGTTTCTGGGACCGTTTCTGGCCAAGCGGATCGAGAACCGGATCGCCAGCGGCGGCGGCGACGCGCTCTATGGTGATTTCCAGCTAATTTTGCTCTCAGCCAGTCTGGCCGTGGCAGTGGGAATCATCCTTGTGCCGACCGGTCAGCGATTGTTCACCCGCGCCATCGGCTATTTCCAGCTGCATCGTTCGACCGCCAAGATGGTGCTGCGCACCGCCACCCCGACCGGACTTAAAACCGTGCGTGACGCGCTGCATCCGCCAGCCTTATCGCATTTGCGCGGACTGGCACTCAACCGCGGGGTTGGCTGGGGAGTGCTGCTGGCCAACTGTCTGGCGCAGGCGTTGATCACAGTCGGCGTGCTCGCCTCGCTTTATGCGGGCTATCTCAACCCCGAATTCCGCGTCACCGCTTCACAACTTTCTGCGGTGATCAACGGCTTTGCCACGATCCTGCTGTTCGCTTTGATCGATCCGCAACTATCGGTGATGACCGATGATGTGATCGACGGCCGAACCAGCGAAGCGGTATTCCGCCGCACAATCATCTGGATCAGCCTGAGCCGTCTGGCCGGAACGATCTTGGCGCAAGCGCTGTTCCTGCCCGCAGCCCGGCTGGTCGCGCTGATTGCCAATCACGTATAGCGCAGCAGCGGCCGGATACTGTGGCTCCAAGCAGCTTCATCGGGCGCAATTAGTGCTTCCAGATCCCCCGCAGTCGCACCAGCATCGTCAACCCATGCGCGCAAGCCCGGCCCACCGTTGATCACATCGATCGCCAGCCGCTCAAACTCATACTCATAGGGAAAATCGCGCCACAGCGCATAATCTGGATGCAAGCTGCGGATCGCCTTGAACGCCAGCGCTTGCAGCCGCCACGGCCGGAAGGCCTGGTGATCGTAAAAGCTCCCCTCAGCGTGAATCATCAGTCCGCTGCACAATGCGCCGGCATGTTTGTGGAAGGTCGGCGTGAACCAGATTTCGCGCAAGGCCGCACCCGTTAGCCAGCCCGGCGCGAGGCGTTGCATTTCTTGCCGCACGGCCCGGCCATCCAGATTGGGCGCGCCGAACAGCACTTCCAGTGCCCGCGTGGTGCCGCGCCCTTCGGACAGGTTCGCGCCCTCCAGCATCACCGTGCCGGCATAGGCGCGCGCCATATTGACGTTGGCAGCGTTTGGGCTGGGATTGATCCAGACCCGGCTATTGGGCCAGCCAAAGCCCGCGCCATCGGGATCCCACCCGGTCATCTCGATCACGCGGTAATCGACATCCAGCTTGAAGTGATCGACGAACCACTGCCCCATTTCGCCCATGGTCAGCCCGTGCCGCATCGGCATCGGCCCCGCCCCAACAAAGCTTTCGTGGCCGGGCAGCAGCGTCAGCCCTTCTACTGGACGCCCGGCGGGATTAGGCCGATCCAGCACCCAGACCGCTTTGCCGGTGCCCGAGGCGGCTTCGAGCAGGTACAGCAGCGTAGTCACAAAGGTGTAGATCACGCTGCCCTCCTAATCCATAAAGAACAGACAGACATCGGCGGTGCTCGTCAGCTGCCGGCTGGGGCGGCGCACCTCGCCGTACAGGCTGAACACCGGGATGTTGTAATGGGGGTCCAGCTCGTCGGGCGTCTCGATCATATTGTCCTGTTTGTCGCCCTTAAGCCCGTGCTGCGGACCGAACGCTGAGCTGACATTAACTCCCGCCGCAATCAGCGCATCTAGCGAATGAGTGAGGTTTGCGGTAACCGAGGCCGGATGCGCAACCAAAGCCACGCGCTTGCCAGCCAGCGGCTCCCGCAACGCCGGGTCTGCCAGCAGCCGGTCGATCCCGAACTGCACGCTCATGCGCGCGGCTCCAGGCTGAGCGCGCGGCAGGCGGCAGCGTGGAACTCCGGCGCACCGGGTTGGAAAGCGAGCGCCCAGAACCGGTTCACCCCGTCCGCGTCCTCGATAATGGCATTGAGCGCAACCGTGGCTGGCAGCGGCAGTTCAGATTTGATCTCTGCTTCAAGCCGCAGCTCGGTATTGCTTGCCGTCACGGTGATCGAAATGTCGGCAGGACCATCGCGCATCCCCAAACGAAATCCACCAAAATCATAGCACGCCCAACGGGTCGAAGGCGAAAGGTTGAACTCGCGATACGAAATGCCGTCGTGGCTCCAGAAAATCTCGAAGCAGGTTGTCTTCCACAGATTGTCAAACCGCCCCGGTTGATCCGCCGCCGGCACAGCAATGCGGGTGATGTCGCCGCGCGCGACAAACACGGCGCGGCAGCCGTGCTCGGTCGGTTCGATCGACGCCGTGATTTCGGCTATTGATCTGGTGGCGCAGTGGGGATGCGGGACAAGCTGGTTCATCAGAGTTCTTTGCCCGCAGCTAACGCGGCGATCAAGCGGGTCTTGGGCTTGGCAGCTGTGCGTGCTAGGCGCGCGGCGCAATGACATATACCTCAACCTTGCTCCGCTTGCTCGATAGCCGCGGCTACATCCACCAGGCCACTGACGCCGCTGGGCTTGATACGCTGGCGAACAAGCAGATCGTCCCGGGCTATATCGGGTTCGATGCTACTGCGCCTTCGCTGCATGTCGGCAGCCTGGTGCAGATCATGATGCTGCGCCGCTTGCAGCAGGCCGGGCACAAGCCGATCGTACTGATGGGCGGCGGGACCACCAAGGTCGGCGACCCTTCGGGCAAGGACGAAAGCCGCAAACTTCTCACCGCTGAGGGGATACAGGCCAATATCGCCTCGATCCGGCAAGTGTTTGAACGCTATCTGACGTTCGGCGATGGACCAACTGATGCGATCATGGTCGATAACGATACCTGGTTGAGCCAGCTGAGTTATGTCGAGTTGCTGCGCGATGTCGGGCCGCATTTCACGATCAACCGGATGCTGGCCTTCGATTCGGTCAAATTGCGGCTTGAGCGCGAGCAGCCGCTGACCTTCCTCGAATTCAACTACATGATCCTGCAAGCGTACGATTTCCGCGAGCTGGCGCTGCAACAGGGTTGCCGTTTGCAAATGGGCGGGTCGGATCAGTGGGGCAACATCGTCAATGGGATCGAATTGACCCGGCGGATGGAGGGGCAGGAAGTATTCGGGCTGACCACCCCGCTGCTGACCACCGCTGATGGCGCCAAAATGGGCAAGTCGGCGGCAGGCGCAGTATGGCTGAACGAAGACGCGCTGCCCTCGTATGATTTCTGGCAATACTGGCGCAATGCCGACGACCGCGACGTCGGGCGGTTCCTGCGGCTGTTTACCGACCTGCCGCTGGAGGAGATCGCCCGGCTAGAAGCGCTCGAAGGCGGCGGGATCAATGCTGCAAAGATCGTATTGGCCAATGAAGTGACCCGGCTGTGCCGTGGTGAGGATGCTGCACAAGCTGCGCAGGCAACTGCCGCCACCACTTTTAGCGGTGGAGTCGGCAGCGATTTGCCGCTGCTGGCCTTGCCCGCGGAAGGTATTGCGCTGGTCGATGCCTTGGTAGCGATCGGGTTTGCCGCCAGCCGGGGGGAAGCCAAGCGGCTGATCGCGGGCGGCGGGGCCCGGCTCGATGGTGCGGTCATCACTGATGAAACCGCGCAAATCCGGGGCGGAACCGAGCAGCGCTTATCCGCTGGCAAGAAGAAGCACGGAATCCTCCGCCCGGTCTGACGGCAAATTTTTGCCGCAGTTTACCCAATCTTTGCCTTTAGCGCGCAGGTTAGCTGCTCATTAGGTCTGAGAACGGGAGGCATTCGGGAACATGGGCGCAGGAGCTCAACTGACAGTGACCGATCTGCGCCGCGCGGCGCGGCATCCGGTTGATTACAAAGTCATCGGTGAGCACCGCCGACTTGGCGACGTGCACTTGCATGTCGTCAACATCTCGGCCCATGGTTTCATGGTCGAGGGCGATCTGGACCTGACGCGCGGCGAACGCGTGATCATTCGCTTACCCGAATTGGGCCGGATCGAAGCGCATCTGATCTGGGTGGCCGAAGGCCGCGCCGGATTCCAGTTTGAGCGGATCGTACGGTTCGAAGATTTTATGAAGATGATCGATACGCTCCAGCCTAATCCGCGGCTACGCCGCTCACGCTAGTCGCTTGCGCCGCTCGCGTTAAAGCAGCCGTTTAGCCAGGCCAAGCAACAGCTGCCTTGGCAAGCGCAAGGCGCGCTGCCATGGCTGCATGGGTGAGCGCCCCGACCCACCCTCTGCAAGTCCGCGATTACCGCCTGATCTGGCTTGCCCGGTTCATTTCGGTCGCGGCGACCACCGCAATGGTGGTGGTGATCGCCGCGCAGACCTATCAAATAGCTCGATCGCCCGCCTACAACATGGACCCGCAGCAAGCCTCGTTCATGCTCGGAATGCTAGGCTTGACTCAATTCGTACCATTCATGCTGCTGACCCCACTGGCCGGCTTGGTCGCCGACCGGATGGACCGGCGCTATGTTGCCGCCGCCGCGACTGCGGTCGATCTGATCATCGCCATGGTGCTGGCGCTGGCCAATGCGGGCAGCATTCTGACCTTGCCGGTTCTGTTCAGCTTGGCCGCATTGTACGGTGCTGCACGCGTATTTATCGGGCCGTCACTGAGCGCGATTGTGCCCAATGTCGTCCCCGCCGAAATGCTGCCCAAGGCAATCGCGATCAGCTCGCTTGCCTGGCAATCGGCGGCGGTGCTGGGTCCGGCGCTGGCCGGCTTTCTGCTCGCGCGCGATCACGCGCTGCCATACTGGTTGTCCGCCGCCGCGCTGCTGCTGGCGATCGCGGCCTTGCTGGCAATCCGGCATCGCGCTCCGCCCGCAGCAGCCAAAGAGCCACCGCTCAAGTTGATGGGGGACGGTGCGCGTTATGTCTGGCGCGAACGGTTTCTGCTCGGCTGCGTGACGCTCGACCTGTTTGCAGTATTGCTCGGCGGCGCAACCGCAATGCTCCCGGCCTTTGCCTATGACGTGCTGCATGTCGGCGACGAAGGCCTGGGCTTGATGCGTGCCGCCCCCGCACTCGGCGCATCGCTGGTCGCGGTGTACCTCGGGTTCAGGCCGATTGCCCGCAATGTCGGGACGAAAATGCTGTGGGGGGTGGCCGGATACGGGCTCGCGACATTGGTATTCGGGCTCTCGACCAACTTCGTGCTGTCGCTGGGCACACTCGCCTTGCTAGGCGGGGCCGACGCAATTTCAGTGTTCATCCGCAGTACGCTGGTCCAGCTCAATACCCCGGATGAAATGCGCGGCCGGGTCGCCTCGATATCTGGCCTCGCCATCTCGGCTTCGAACGAGCTGGGCGAAATGCAATCGGGGCTGGCCGCCGCCTTTCTGGGACCGGTCGCGGCGGTTGCACTGGGCGGCGCGGGGGCTATCATTATCACTGCACTTTG
>JANMBA010000333.1:0-1782 GCA_031360105.1 Novosphingobium sp. | reverse complement strand
AAGCCGAGACGCTGCGGCTGCGCCCGGTGATCGGCTGCCGGATCGAGACCGTCGAGGGGCTGGCGTTCCTCGCCTACCCCACCGACCGGGCGGCATATGGGCGGTTGTGCCGGCTGATTTCGGCAGGGCGGATGGGCACGCTCGACGGCGGCTGGCAGGACAAGGGCGTGTGCGAGATCAGCCTCGCGATGCTGGCGGAGTGGAGCGAGGGGGTGCAGCTGATCCTGATCCCGCCGCGCGATCTTGATGTGGAACTGACGGTGGAGGTGGAGAGCAACATAATCCCCCTCCCGCTTGCGGGAGGGGTTAGGGGTGGGCCTGATCCGGCAAGCGAAGCGGGTGTCGGCAGGCCCACCCCCGACCCCTCCCGCAAGCGGGAGGGGAGATTGCTGACCGCTCCTTTCCCGCAAATCCTCCCCCACCTCACGGCGCAACTCCCCAGCTTACGCCACCTCGCCGCCACCTATCTCCACACCGGCGACGACATCGCCCGGATCGATCGGCTCGACGCGTTGGCCAAAGAACACGGCCTGAGCCTGCTCGCCACCAACGATGTGCTTTATCACGCGCCCGAGCGCCGTCCGTTGCAGGATGTGATGAGCGCGATCCGGCTCAAGACCACGGTCGCCGCGGCGGGGCTCGCGCTCCAGCCCAACGCCGAGCGTCACCTCAAATCTCCCGCCGAGATGGAACGCCTGTTCGAACGCTGGCCGCACGCCATCGCCGCGGCGCGCGAAGTGGCGGACGCCTGCCGCTTCAGCCTGTCCGAACTGCGTTATGAATACCCCGAGGAGATATATCCCGAAGGTCAGACCCCGCAGCAGCATCTTGAAAGCGAGACCTGGAAGGGCGCGGAGTGGCGGTATCCAGCCAATGAAACCGGGGGCGGCCTGCCCGAAAGCGTGCGCGAGACGCTCCACCGCGAACTGGCGCTGATCGAAAAGCTCGATCTCGCGCGCTATTTCCTCACGATCAAAGACATCGTCGATTACGCGCGCGGGGTCGATCCGCCGATCCTGTGCCAGGGCCGCGGCAGCGCGGCCAATTCGGCGGTGTGCTATTGCATCGGCATCACCAGCGTCGATCCGGCCAAGCACCAGCTGCTGTTCGACCGCTTCATCTCGGAGGAACGCAAGGAGCCGCCCGACATCGACGTCGATTTCGAGCATGAGCGGCGCGAGGAGGTGATCCAGTACATCTACGCCAAATACGGTCGCCACCGCGCGGGGCTGTGCGCCACGGTGATCCACTATCTCCCGCGCATGGCGATCCGCGAGGTCGGCAAGGCGATGGGGCTGAGCGAAGACATCACCAGCGCGCTCGCCCGCACGGTGTGGGGCGGCTGGGGCACCGAAATCGGCGAGCGCCATGTCGCCGAGACCGGAATGGACATCACCGACCCGCACCTCAAACGCGTGCTCAAGCTGACCGAACAGATGATCGGGATGCCACGCCACCTCGGCCAGCATGTCGGCGGGTTCATCCTTACCGAGGGGATGCTCAGCGAAACCGTGCCGATCGGCAACGGGGCGATGCCCGAGCGCAGTTTCATCGAGTGGGACAAGGACGACATCGACGCGCTCGGCATCCTCAAGGTCGATGTCCTTGCGCTGGGCATGCTGACCTGCATCCGCAAGTGCCTCGATCTGCTCGCAGCGCATCATGGCCGCAGCCTGACGCTCGCCACCGTCCCGCGTGAGGATCCAGCGGTCTACGCGATGCTGCGCAAGGGCGATTCACTCGGGGTGTTTCAGGTCGAGAGCCGGGCGCAGATGAACATGC
>JANMBA010000381.1:0-1897 GCA_031360105.1 Novosphingobium sp. | reverse complement strand
CGTGATGGCGCCGAGAACCATGACGCCAGCGAGGGCGATTGGGGGGTCCGCAAGGCTGCATCAATGCGGGCCTACCGCGAATGGCTGCCGGTTTCGGACCACGACTGGGGCACGTATGAGATCGGCAATCTGGCGACGCTGTTCAAGCTGGAAAGCCGGTTGACCGCACGGACCAAGCAGCTCGACCTGCAAGACGTGATCAAAGGCGTGCCCGCCGATCAGGCCGAAGCCGCCTTCGCCCGGTTCCGTGACGGGACCTGGCGCGATCCGCACCACACCTTGCTGGGCGCAGCGCAGGAGGCTTGGCTGGCAGGCGCGCTCAAGGCTTCGGTCAAGGCGCGCAAGCCGTGGCAAGTGGTCGCGCAGCAGATCGTGATGGGCAGCGTGGCGATGGGCGATGATGTGATCGCCGGGATGCCGGTTGACACTTCAGACTGGCTCAAACGACGGCTGGTGGCGGACGTGCAAGCCGGGCACGCCGGGGTCCCGCTCAATCTGGATTCGTGGGATGGATATCCCGCCGCGCGCACCCGGCTGCTGAAGGCCTCGCTTAACGCCAACGCCAATCTGGTGGTGCTGTCGGGCGATAGCCATAATGCCTGGGCGTTCGATCTGGACCATAAGGGCGCGCGGGTCGGGGTGGAAATGGCCGGAACTTCGGTCACCTCGCCCGGCGCCGAAGGCTCGATCCGCTGGATGAAAGCCGATGAGCTGGCGCGGGCCACGGTCGCGCGCAATCCGCAGCTCAAATGGTGCGACATGGCGCAGCGCGGTTATATGGCGGTCGAACTGACCCCGCGCGCGGCGACCAGCGAATGGCGATTCTTGGTCAGCGTGCGCCAAAAAGGCATCGCATTGGCCGGAACCAAGCGGATGACGGTGCTGGCGGGACAACGCAAATACTCGGCTTAGTTGCCTCTTAACCGCCGCGCTGTTAAAGCTGACGGCGATGAAGCGGCACAGCGTCTTGATTTTGACTACTACCACCCGGGTTTCCCCGGGGCTGGCGCACTTCGCCTGACGCGAAGCTGCGCCGCCGCCCGGGTTCGGGCGGCTGGCGTCACCACCTGAACTTGCAATTACCGGCGCCGCCCCTTCCGGTGCCGGACGCTCTGTGCCACAGCGCCGCGACCACGACGAAAGAGTGAGCATGTCTGCACAATTGAAAATCAGCCTGCCCGATGGTTCGGTGCGCGAGATGCCGCTGGGCTCGACCCCGGCTGACGTGGCTGCGGCAATCGGTCCGGGCCTCGCCAAAGCGGCGCTGGCGGCGCGGGTCAACGGTGAGCTGGTTGATCTGTCGCGGCCGTTTGGTGGCGATGCACAGCTGGCGCTGGTTACATCTCGCGACGAGGCCGATGCGCTCGAGCTGGCCCGGCACGATTTTGCGCATGTGCTGGCCGATGCGGTGCAGGCGCTGTTTCCCGGCACGCAAATCACGTTCGGGCCTTCGACCGACGACGGGTTCTATTACGACTTCGCGCCAAAGGACCGCCAGTTCACCGAAGACGATCTGCCCGCGATCGAGGCCGAGATGCGGCGGATTATCGCTGCCGACAAGCCGCTCCGCCGCGAAGTGTGGAGCCGCGAACAACTCATCAGCCGGTGGCGGCAGCAGGGCGAAAGCTTCAAAGCTGAGTGGGCCGCGGAACTTCCGGGTGACGAGGATCTGACGGTCTATTGGTCGGGTGACGATTGGCTCGACATGTGCCGCGGACCGCATTTGCCCTCGACCGGCAAGCTCGATCCGGCGGCATTCAAGTTGACGCGCGTTTCGGGGGCGTACTGGCGCGGCGATCAGGCCAATGCGGTGCTTAGCCGGATCTATGGGACCGGCTGGCTCAACAAAAAGCAGCTGGCCGAGCACCTGACCCGGCTGGAAGAAGCGGCCAAGCGC
>JANMBA010000251.1:0-3591 GCA_031360105.1 Novosphingobium sp. | reverse complement strand
CTGGCGCGATTGGCCGAACAGCACGTTGCGCTAGCTGACAACGCCGAGCGGATCATTGGTAACCTGGCGGCTTTGGCAGAGCGCAAATTCGAGGATGATCTGATGGGCGGCTTTCACTTGTGTGAGACGCCATTTCAGCGTGCGGCCATGACATTGAGCCTGCTGACAACCCCCACGGTCGGTGATTATGAGGCATGGCCGCTCAGCCCCCGGTGGTGGTGGCTCTATCGCGTGACGCGGCCTGGACGCCTGATTGCGCGCGCGGTGCTGCGGCGGCCGCTGCGGCGGTCAGTTCTGTGGGACGATGCTATCGCGCCGCGCGTAATTACGTGACTTGCACAGTTTCCGGCGCGATCGAAAGGCGGCCATCCTTCACGATGACCAGCTGATCGGCCGCTTCAACCATTGCGACCCGGTGCCCGATCACGACCACCGTCAACGCGCCGTGCAATTGATCGATGGCCTGCCGAATGGCAAGCTCGTTTGCTGGATCAAGCGCGCTGGTTGCTTCATCGAGGATCAGCAACGACGGCTTGCAAAGCAGCGCGCGCGCCAGCACAATCCGCTGCCGCTCTCCGCCTGAAAGGCGGATCCCGGCGTCGCCCACAATCGTATCGAGCCCGTCCGGCAAATGGTGCACGAAATCTGCTGAAGCCGCGCGCAGCGCCTCGATTAGCTCCGCCTCGGGTGACTGCGGTTTAGCCCACAGCAAGTTGGCGCGAATGCTCGCGTGAAACAGGAATGGATCCTGCTGGACATAAGCGACGCTTTTGCGCCATCGCATCCGCTCGGTCCCGGTCAGGTCCACGCCGTCAACCTGTATCGACCCGCAGTCAGGCACAACCAACCCCATCAGGACATCTGCCAAGGTGCTCTTCCCGGCGCCAGATGGCCCCTTGATCACCGTTGTGGTCCAGGCAGGTATGGTCAGCGTGACCCGGTCGAGCGCCGGGCTGCTGCGGCCAGCATAGGTTACGCCGACATTCTCCAGCGTGATTGCCCTGGTCAGTGGCAGCGCAGCCAGATCGGCGCCTGCTGCGGGTTCGCTATTTGCGGAAAGTTCACTCAGCATTTCCGTAACAGCGCCCAGGGCCGGGGCTGAATGCAGCCAATTTTCCCAGCATTGCTGCAGCCCGCTCATCACCGGAATCAACCGGGCGAACAACAAGACCAGCGGCAACAGGCTCTGAATTGGAACGCGCCAGACGGTCAAACCGACATAGATTATCACGGAGAGCAGTGCTGCGCCGCCGATGTTAAGCGCACTGCGCCCCGTGCTGGCGCTGCGCAGAAATGATACTTGGTGCAGCCGCAGCGTTTTGAATACGGCACCGACTTGCGCAATGTGCTGGCGCTCCTGCCGAAAGACCTTGGCAATCCTGACGCCCGCCAGGCCCTCCTGGATTTCCGCGAATACCTCCTCATAAGCGGCATTCTGCTCTTCGCCGAGCGCCATCGCCCGCCGCCTTTGATTGCGAAATGCCAGCAAAACGACCAGCCCGCAGGCAATCGCGAACAGCGACAGTCGCCATGACAACAACAATGTTGCGCCGATGCAGGCGGCACCGGTGATGGCCAGAGCGGTGATCGAGACCACTTGATTGAGGCCAAATCCGATCCGATCGACATTTGTAATGATCAGGCTGGCGTAATTTGACATGCGCTGGCGCGAGATCAACCGCCACTCGGCATGCATGAGTGCCGAAAAGCAGCGCAACCGCAGCGCGTCGACTATTTCGTACTCGATCTTGGCTGCTGCGATGCTGCGGTAGTGCTGAACAACCGAACGCGCGGCGACTAACCCGACGAAGATCAGCAGCAATGGTCCCAAGGACAGCGTGAAAAAAACTGAGCCGAAATTGATCGGCAACGCGCGCAGCGTATGATTTTGGGCCATCATCGTGTCGAGCATCGGCACCAGCATCAGAAAACTGATGCCCTCGGTCAGCGCCACAAAGATCATCCCGGCCACCAGCGCTGCAATGCGAAAACCCGATACCGCCGACAAAAGCTGTCGGACCGTTTGCAGGGTACTGCTTGATCTTAATGCGGGGTTGGTCATCGCAGCATGGCGTAGCACAAGCGGGCATCGGTCTCTTGGTTGAAATGCAACCGCTGCGATTTCTCGCGAAAATTGGTTTGGTCAAATGAAGCCGAACTGCCAAAGTCAGCGCCAGACAGGGTGGATCATTGCCACCCCATTTGGCGCTTGATAGAAGAACGTGCATACGTGCGGCAACATACTTGATAGAAGACCGTGTATACGTACGGCAACATAAAGGACGCTGGGCCCATGGCAATAACTGCGGTCAGCCGCAACTTCACTGGATTTGCCTGCCTGTTGGCGGCCGCGGCGGTCCCGCAAGTTGCCTTTGCACAATCGCTGGAGGAGCTGGACCGGCTGGTGCTGAGCAGCGCCAAACCGGCCGACGGTCTGACGCTGGCCCGCTCGCAGGCGGCTGCGGGAGAATTTCTCGACGCGCTTGCCACGCTCGAACGGGTGCTGGCGGTGGACCCACAGGACAAGCAGGTCAGGCTGCTCCATGCCCACCTGCTGTGCCGGATCGATGACCGCGATGGTGCGGCGGCGGAATTCGCCCGGCTGCGCGCAAAGGATTACAAACCGTCGGATTGGAGCGCTGCGCAGGGGCCCTGCCTGGTCGCTCCGGCAACCGGAATGACCAATGGACAAGGCGGCGCACAATGAACCGGACCAAGCTTATTTGGCTAGGAGCCGCCGCGCTGCTCGCGACCACGGGTTATGCCGCCGCGCAAACCGGCGGCGCCGCGATTGGCGTGGCTTCGTCGGTGGTCCGGGACGTCAGGCTGAGCAATGCGGGAGCGCCCAAACCACGCGCGGTGGCACTACGCCAGCGGGTTGCGCTGGCTGATCTGATTCAGACCGGCCCGGGCAGTCAGCTGCAATTGCTGCTGCTTGATCGTTCAAGCTTTTCAATCGGTGCGAATGCGGCGGTGCGGATTGACCGGTTCGTGTATGATCCGGCGCGCGGGCGCAGTTCAGGCGCGAGCGTGACGCGCGGAGCATTTCGGTTCATGTCGGGACAAGCAAACCGCGCGAACAACACCGCGATTTCATCGCCAGTGGCAACCATCGGGATTCGCGGTACCATCCTTGAAGCCAGCGTTGGCGAGGGTGCGGTCAAGATCGCGCAAGGCGAAGTCCGCGAAGTCAAACAAACCAAGGCCGACAAACGCACTGCTACGCTGGTGGTATTGCGCGGGCCGGGCCAGCGGACCGAAGCGGGGGCTGATATCGGCGCTGCATCGGTCACCTCCGGCGGGGTAACCGTGGAACTGACCGAGCCGATGATGGCAGCGTTCGTGCCGCGTGAAGGCGCCGCGCCGATTGGTCCGTTTCGGATTTCGGCGGCCGGGCTGATGCTGCTCGAAGACCAGATCTTTCCGGTCCGCCGCCATGCCGGACGATCAGGGCTGCGCGGACTGCTCAACCTGCTGCCTACTGTTTTGCCCGGCTTTGGTGGGAGTGGAAATGGCAAGCCGCAATTTACTCCGCCGCCAGTGCCGCGCGGCCAAGTTTCGGGTCAGCCGGGTGTGGGCTAGAGTTATTTG
>JANMBA010000238.1:0-4776 GCA_031360105.1 Novosphingobium sp. | reverse complement strand
GGCGGGGTTCGTGGCGCTGCTCAAGGAGGCTGGGCTGCCGGTGCGGTTTCAAATCGGTGAGCCGTGGTGGTGGGTGATGGCTGATGGCCGCCCATGCCTTTACGACGATGCGGCCAAGGCGGCGTTCGGCGGAAACCCGGTGGTGATAACCGATCTGAAAGCCGCGCTGTCCGCGGCGCAGCTAAGCCTGCTCGATGCGGCGGGCGCTTTGCTCGCCGGTTCGACCAGCGCGTTGCGCGATGCCGTGCGCAGCGCTGCAACTCCCACGCCGTGCGAAGTATTGCTGCTAACCTTCCTGCCGACTGTGCTCGATCCCAAAACCCCCGAAGCGCGCCGCGCGAACTTGCCGCTCGGCTGGGCCAGCCCGGCCTTCGACCGGTTGCAGGTGGAGGACTACGACTGGTTGACCACCGGCGCAGACGCGTTCCGGCGCGATGCATATGCGGCGGTGGGTACGCGGCTGGGCTATCCGCCAACCAGCCAGGATTACCTTGGCGGCTATGTTCCAGCAGCCAGCGACAACCAGCTGTGGCGGCGGATTGACGCCGGGCTGGACGAAGCCGCAGCGCGCGGCGCGCACGAATGCTTCGTCTGGGCGCTCCCCCAAATTTGCCGCGACGGTTTTGTCCGCCTGCCCCCTGCCAGCGACCCAGCCACCAATGAGGATGCCATGCTGCCTTTCGATGACCTGCCCTATCCGCTGGCCCTGGGCCGCGATGCCACCGTCATGCCTGAATTTTCGACCAGCGTGGCGGTGACCGCCTCGGGCTTTGAACGGCGCAATTCGCTGTGGTCGAACGCGCGGCTACGGTTCGATGTAGGTCCCGGCATCCGCTCCGAGGCGGAACTGGGCGTGCTGCTCGCCTTCTTTCGCGCGCGGCGCGGTGCAGCGCGTGGGTTTAGGCTGCGCGATCCGACCGATTTCAGCTCGAACGCGATGACCGGCACGCCCGGCAATGCCGATCAGGTGCTCGGCACCGGTACCGGGATTGCGGCCAGCTTCCCGCTGCTCAAGCGCTATGGGTCAGGCGATGCGGTGCAACTGCGCCGGATCACGCGTCCGCACCCTGCCAGCGTGGTGGTCAGCGTGGACGGCGCAGCCAGCACCAGCTGGACGCTGACCAGTGGCGGGGTGGTGACGTTCACCGTGCCGCCGCCCGCTGGCAAGACCGTGCGCGCGGGCTTTACCTTCGATGTTCCAGTGCGCTTTGCCGAGGACAAGTTGGAGATTGCCGGCGCGGTGTTTGCTGCTGGCGAAGCGCCCAGCGTGCCGGTGATCGAAGTGCGCGAGGCGGCGCTGTGACTCTTCCGCCGAGCCGCATCTGGTTCAGCCAGCCGCTCGAAACCACCGCCACGTTCTGGCGGGTGCTGCGGCGTGACGGGGTCAGCCTGGGCTTTACCACGCACGATGAAGACTTGTGGTTCGACGGGCTAAGTCACCGCGCGGCGCCCGGCATGGTCCCCTCGGCAATCCGCCGTTCAGCCGGGTTTGAGGCTGACAGCGCCGAGGTCGAAGGTGCGCTCAGCCACGATTCGATTGGCGCGTTCGATCTGGCTATCGGGCGCTTCGATGGAGCCCGGGTGCTGATCGGGGTGGTCGATTGGGAAAGCCTTGAGCGCCACGTGATCTATCGCGGATCGATCGGCACGGTGAGCGAAGAAGCTGGGACATTCTCGGCTGACCTGGTCAGCCGCAAGGCCGAATTGCAGCGCGATCCAGTGCCGCGCACCAGCCCGTCGTGCCGCGCAGCATTTTGCGGGCCGGGCTGCACGCTTGCGGCCGTGCGGTTTACGCATGCAGGCGTGCTGGGCAGCTTCGATCTGGCCAGCAACGGCGCAGCGGTGACTACCGACACGGCGCTGAGTAACCTCAACGGCGGCACCTTGCGCTGGCTCGACGGGCCATATGCCGGTCAGACCAGCGGCATCGCGGGGGTGCAGTCGGGCAAGTTGCTGTTGGCGATCCCACTCGACAGCGCGCCGCCCGTCGGCACCCGGGTGAGCCTGCGCGAAGGCTGCGACCGCACGCTTGAGACCTGCGCGACCCGGTTTGCCAATGCGATCAACTTTCAAGGCGAGCCGTTCCTGCCGGGCAATGACCTGATCACCCGCTATCCGGCACCGGTGCAATGACGTCGCGCATCACTCCGGCGCGGTTGGCGCGCGCGGCCGAGGCGCTGCTGGGTACCCGGTTTCGCCTGCACGGGCGTGATCCTGGCACCGGGCTGGACTGCATCGGGCTGCTGGTTGCCGCGATGGCGCGCGGCGGGCGATCCATTGCCGTGCCGACCGGTTATCCGCTGCGGCTGCGTGATCTGGCGCAGTGGCTGCCCGATCCGGCCACCTGCGGCTTTGTGGCAGCGCGCGAGCCGTTCCGGGCGGGCGACGTGGTCATGCTCCAGCCTGGCCCGGCTCAGTTCCATCTGGCCATAGCTGATCGCGCCCTCGGCTGGATTCACGCCCATGCCGGGCTGCGCCGCGTGGTCCGCGAGGCCGCGCTGCCCGCTGGCACCATCACCGCTCATTGGCGCCTGCGCCGAACCCGAAAGTAATCCCATGGCGACTTTGATCCTCTCGGCGGTCGGCCAGTATTTTGGCGGCCAGCTCGGCTCGACCATCGGTGCGCTGGTTGGGCGCCAGATCGACAGTTTGATCTTCAAGCCGGGTGATCGCGAAGGCGCGCGGCTAGCCGAGCTCAAAGTGACCACCTCAAGCTACGGAGTGCCGATGGCGCGGCACTTTGGGCGAATGCGCGTGGCCGGGCAGATTGTCTGGTCAACCGACCTGATCGAACACCGCGAAAAGCACGGCAACGGCAAGGGCAACGCCGCCACGATCAACTATACCTACACCGCCAGCTTTGCGGTGGCGCTGGCCAGCCGCCCGATCAAATCAGTCGGGCGGATCTGGGCCGATGGCAAGCTGCTGCGCGGTGCCGCCGGTGACATGAAAGTGGGCGGCACGTTTCGGCTGCACACCGGCGAGGGCGACCAGCCGGCGGACAGCTTGCTCGCCGCCGCCGAGGGAGCAGGCCGCTGTCCCGCTTATCGCGGGCTGGCCTATGTCGTGTTCGAAGAGTTGCAGCTGACCGATTTCGGCAATCGCATTCCGACTTTGTCATTCGAAGTGATCGCTGACGAAGGCGCCTTGGCATTCGACTTGCTGCTGGCCGATGTGATCACTGATTACGATGCCGCCGTGCCGCTGCCGGGGCTGAGCGGGGTGTCCAACGAGGGCGCGCTGAGCGAACTGCTCGGCGCGCTTGATCCGCTGTATCCCGTTGATTGTGACGCCTGCGATACCGTGCTGACGATCCGGCCCGACCGGCTGCAAGACGCGCCGATTGCACTGCCCGAAGCCGCCACCTCGACTAAGCGCGAAGACTTTGGCGGCAACGCCGGATTTTCCCGCAAGCGTAGCCCGATCAGCGAGCAACCGGTCGCGGTGCTGCGCTATTACGATCTCGACCGCGATTATCAGCCCGGGGCGCAGCGCGCCTCGGGCCGTCCACTGCCGGGCCAGCCGCGCACAATCGAATTGCCCGCCGCGCTCGCCGCCGCCGCTGCCCGGCAGTTGGTCGAAGACGCCGCCAAGCGCGCTGCTTGGGCGCGCCAGACGGTTTCATGGCGGGTCACCCAGCTCGATCCAGCGGTGCGCCCGGGTGCGACGGTGACGCTGCCCGATCATCCTGGGCTATGGCGGGTGAGCGGCTGGGAATGGCATGATCAAGGGATCGATCTGGGCCTGACCCGGCTGTCGGCTTTGTCGGCGAACAATGCTGCGGCCGATCCGGGCCGGGCCAGCCAGGCTCCCGATCTGGCGCTGACAGCCACCCAGCTAGCTGCGGTTGAACTGCCGTGGGACGGCAACAGCGCCACCCCGGTCCCGTTGCTGCTAGCGGCAGCATCCTCCCCCAGCGCCGCGTGGAGCGGGGCCAGCCTCTATGTCGATCAAGGCGATGGCGCACTGCAATTGCTGGGGCCGACGGGGCGGACGCGGGCCACGATCGGCACGGCGCTCGACGTATTGCCGCCCGCCTCGCCGTTGCTGTTCGACCGCCAGCGCAGCGTCACGGTGGATTTGGTTGGCGACGATCTGTTGTTGCTCGATGCCACCATGCGGCAATTGGCGATGGGCGCCAATCGTGCGGTCGTGGGCAACGAAATCATTCAATTTGCCAGCGCACAACCATTGGGGATCGGCCACTGGCTGCTATCCGGATTGTGGCGCGGACGCGGCGGCACCGAAGCAGCGATTGCCGGGCATACCATCGGCGAGCGATTTGTGCTGCTCGACAGTAGCGGGATCACGCTTGATCCAGTTGCTGTCGGCGATACGCCCGCAGCGCTGATCGCCGCGATTGGTCTGGCTGATACGGTTCCAGTGACTTCGCCGATTGGCTTGCGCGGGATCGGCTACCGCCCATTGACGCCGGTCCATGCCCGGCTGGTACGCAGCGCCGATGGCGCGCTCACACTAGGCTGGACCCGCCGTGCGCGTGGTGGCTGGACCTGGCCCGATGGCGTCGACTTGCCGCTTAACGAACAGACCGAGGCCTATACGGTCAGCTATGGCGACGGCACCGCAGTGCTAGCCAGCTGGGAAGTTTCGAGCAACGCCTTGGCTTTGTCCGCTGTCCAAGTAGCCGCCCTGACCGCGCTGGCAGCGCACGGCACCTTTGCGATCCGCCAGCGCGGTGATCGCGGGATTTCAGATCCACTGACTATCACCTTACCTTGACCAAACTGGAGCCTTCCCAATGCCCGATCCGCTTTT
>JANMBA010000169.1:0-10033 GCA_031360105.1 Novosphingobium sp. | reverse complement strand
GACCGTCGCGGTGTAGAAGTTGGAGATCTCCTGAAACGAGTCGGGCCGGATCGGATGCGCCAATGGCCCCGAATCTTCGGGGAACTGCGCCGCGCGGAGCATCCGGACATCCTCAATCCGCTTGACCGATGCGCTGCCCATGTCCTGACTGAACAGCTGGTCGCGCAGCACGGTGAAGCCTTCCTTGAGGCTCAGCTGAAACCAGTCACGGCAGGTTACCCGGTTGCCCGACCAGTTGTGAAAATATTCGTGCGCGACCACTCCCTCGATACCGTCATAATCGCCATCGGTCGCGGTATCGGGATCGGCCAGGATGTAGCGGGTGTTGAACACATTGAGGCCTTTGTTCTCCATCGCCCCCATGTTGAAATCGTCAACCGCGACGATGTTGAACAGGTCAAGATCGTATTCGCGCCCGAACGTCTGCTCGTCCCAGCGCATCGAATCCTTGAGCGCTTTCATCGCATGGTGAGTGCGGTCCTGATCGCCGGCCCGGACCCAGATGTTGAGATTGACAGTCCGGCCGCCCCCGGTGGTGAAAGTATCGTGATTGGCGACCAGATCGCCTGCGACCAGTGCGAACAGATAGCTCGGCTTGGGCCAGGGATCATGCCACTGGGCCCAGTGGTTGCCAGCTTCGCCCTCACCCTGCGCGGTGCAATTGCCGTTCGACAGCAACACCGGAAACTGCGCCTTGGGCCCCTCCATCCGCACCCGGTAGATCGACAATACGTCGGGCCGGTCCGGGAAAAAGGTGATCCGGCGGAACCCTTCGGCCTCGCACTGGGTGCACAGCATCCCGTTCGAGGCATAAAGCCCCATCAACTGCGTGTTTTCCGCAGGATTAAGCTGGGTTGTCACCGTCACATCGTGCGCGGCACCGGGCAGGTCGATCAGCAGATCGAACCCGTCCATCCGCCAGGCGTTGGTCGGCGTGCCGTCCACCAGCACGCTTGCCGGGGTCAGCCCATCGCCGTTCAGCCGCAGCACGTTCGCACCGCCATTGCGCCGTACCGTCAGCTTGGCGATAACCGTCGTCGCTGCAGTGCCTAGCGCGAAATCCAAGGCGACTTCGGGCACCAGCCATTCGGGCGGCTGATAGTCAGCCCGGCGGATAACCTTGGGGCCGTGATGATGCACGGCGGCAGGCGGGGCATCGGCGGGCGGGTTGAGTATGGCGTCCATGGCGCCGTTGTAGGTCGCCGTGTGGGCCAAGGCCAAGCCCAAACTTGCACTTGACAGTTACGGGTGCGCAGGCGCAGTGCTTTAATGATATAATACACCGGAGGGGGTTCCATTGCATCACAAATATCTGCCAATCGCTGCACCTTTGGCTGTGCTGGCGCTGATGGTCCTGCCAGCAGCCGCGCAGGCCGCCAGCTTCGACGTCGAAACCGCGACCCGGGCCTGGGTCGATACGCTGCAAGGCCCAGCGCGGGCCAATAGCGACGCCTATTTTGAGGGCGGCTACTGGCTGATCCTTTGGGGCACGCTGGTTTCGGTGCTGATCGACGGGCTGCTGCTGCGCTTCGCCCTGTCGGCACGGTTTCGCGATTTGGGCGAGCGGGTGTTCAAGGCCAAGGCCGGGGTCACCTGGATCACCGCGCTGTGCTATTCGCTCGCTGGCACATTGCTGACCCTGCCCTGGTCGATCTACATCCGCTTCGTGCGCGAGCAGCAGTATGACCTGATGAACCAGACCTTCGGCGGCTGGCTGTTCGATCTGGTCAAGGACACAGGGATCGATCTCGTCATTTTCCCGCTGGTGGCGATGGCAGTTTACGCCGTGATCCGGCGTTTCTCAAAGAACTGGTGGCTGCTGGCTACTGGCGTAATCGCGGCTTTCCTCGCCTTCGGCATGCTGCTGGGTCCGGTCTTCATCTCTCCCTTGTTCAACACCTATACCGAGCTGCCCGCCGGTCCCGTGCGGGACCGGATCGTGGCGATGGCGCAGGCCAAGCAAATTCCGTCCGAACATATCTATCTGTTCGACGCTTCCAAACAGACCAAGCGGATTTCGGCCAATGTCTCGGGGCTCGGGCCGACAATCCGGATCAGCCTCAACGACAATCTGCTGAACCGCAGCAGCGAAGCTGAAATCGCCGCCGTGATGGGGCACGAGATGGGCCATTATGTGCTGGGTCACGTGTTGTGGTCGCTGTTGTTTCTGAGCCTGCTTGCTGCCGCGATCCTGTTTCTGGTCTCGCGGATCGCACCCGGGCTGATCGCAAAATATGGCGCGCGCTGGGGGATCCGCGATATCGGCGATCCGGCGTCTTTGCCGGTGCTGGGCATCCTGATCGCGGTATTTTCGCTGCTCGCCACGCCGCTGACCAATACCTTGGTGCGGGTCAATGAAAGCCAGGCCGATGCCTTCGGGCTGGATACCGCCAAAGAGCCCGATGCTTTTGCTTCGATCGCAATGAAGCTGTCCGAATACCGCAAGATCGAACCCGGTCCGATCGAGGAAGCGCTGTTCTTCGATCATCCCTCGGGCAAGACGAGGGTGCGGATGTCGATGCAGTGGAAGAAGGACCATGTGCCGGACGCACAAATGGTCACCCCGCCGCCCATGCCGCAAGACGGGCTCAAACCGCAGTAAGGTGACGCATGAAGCCGCGGCTGTTTATTTTCGGGCTGGGATATTCGGCAACGCGCATCGCGGCGGCAGCTGAACGGGCGGGCTGGGAGGTTGTCTCGACCGGACGCGCAGGGACGCTGGTGTTTGATGATGTGGGTGCGGTGCGGCTGGCTTTGGCCGATGCGGCGCAGGTGCTATCCTCGGTGCCGCCCGACGGGACCGGAATCGATCCAGTGCTCGAACATTACGGAGCGGCACTGGCGGACAAGCCGCTGACCTATCTGTCCTCTACGGGTGTCTATGGCGATTGCGGCGGGGCTTGGGTCGATGAAACTGCGCCGACCGGAACGGGGCGCCGCAGCGCCCGCAGCGCAGCCGATGCGGCGTGGCTGGCGCGCGGCGCACGGGTGCTGCGGCTGCCGGGGATCTACGGACCTGGCCGCTCGGCGTTAGACCGGGTGGGCAGCGGCCGGGCGCAGCGGATCGACCTGCCGGATCACGTGTTCAGCCGGGTCCATGTCGATGATATCGTCAGCGGAGCGCTGCGCGCGCTGGAGGCTCCCGCCGGGGCTTATAACCTGGCTGATGACTTGCCCGCCAGCCAGAACGCGGTGATCGAGCAAGCGTGCCGCCTGCTGCGCATCCCGCCGCCGCCGCTGCTAACGCTTGCTGCGGCGCAGCTGAGCCCAAAGGCGCGCAGTTTTTACGATGAGAACCGGCGGATCGCTAACACCAAAGCCAAGCGCGTGCTCGGCTGGACTTTGCGCCATCCGACTTACCGCGCAGGCTTGGCCGCGTTAGCGGCGGCCGCCCAGCGCGACCAGCAACCCGGCCAGCACTACTAACGCCCCGCTCAGCGCCAGTGCAGTCCAGTGATAGCCCTCAAACAGCGTCGATAGCGCCATCGCCACGACCGGGATCAGCACGCCGTTATAT
Organism: Novosphingobium sp.; assembly: GCA_031360105.1. GTDB lineage: Bacteria > Pseudomonadota > Alphaproteobacteria > Sphingomonadales > Sphingomonadaceae > Novosphingobium. The sequence goes on along the minus strand of JANMBA010000169.1, from coordinate 6,516 downwards.
GCCGCGCGGCCCGGTCCCCAATCGCGCAGCAGGATCGAATAGAGCGGAAACGTCAGCACCGATCCGACCAACCCTAGATAGGCCACGCCCAGCAGATACTGCGCTGACCAATCGATCACCGGCGGGCCTTGGGTGGCCCAGGCATAGGCCGCGTTGCTGGCCGCGCCGATCAGCATTGCCCAGGCCAGCAGCACCACCACCGAATGCTCGCGCGCGGTCTGCCCCGATTGCAGGACATTGGCGATCGAGGCGCACAGGATCGCCCCGAAGGTCAGGATCAGCCCGAACAGCACCGATCCGCCAGGGGGCGCGATGCGGTATTCGTGGAGCATCAGCAGCGCGATCCCGGCGATGGCGATGCCCGATCCGACTAGAAACCGCCGGCTGACGGCGGTGCCGATGAATATCCGCCCAAACAGCGCATTGGGGACGATCAGCAACGCAAAAATGACCGCCACCAGCCCCGAGGTAAGATAGCGTTCCGCTTGATAAACCATCTGAAAATTGGCGCAGAACTGAAAGAATCCGACCACTGCAGCAAACATCAACGCGCGCGGGCTGAGCGCCAGTCGCTCGCGCCGCACCAACGCCAGCACGAACATCGCGGCGCAGGCGAGCGCGAACCGCCAGGTCACCGACCACGCCACCGGCACTGACCCCAACTGGCCTTTGATCACCAGCCAGGTTGAGCCCCAGACCAGCGTTGTGACCACAAACGCAAAGATCCCGCGCCGACGGGCCGCAGCATCATTCACAGCGCGGTGATCGCCTGCGCCAGCGCTGCTGTGTGGCCCGGATCGGTGTTCCACGCCGTGATCAGCCGCGCCATGTCAGTGCCCCAGTCATAAAAGCTGAACCCTTGCGCGCGCAGTCTTTCGCGCTCGGCCGGGGAAAGCCGCACGAACAGCTCGTTGGCCTCGACCGGGTGGACCAGCCGCCCGCCCGCCGCCACGGCCAATTCGCGCGCGGCGGCATTGGCGGCGCGGGCGTTGGTGAGCCACAGGTCGCCCTCCAGCATCGCGAGCAATTGCGCAGCGAGGAACCGGCCTTTCGATTGCAGATGCCCGGCGCGTTTACGGCGCAATCTGGCCAGATCGGCCAGCTCTGGATCGAAGAACACCAGTGCTTCAGCGCTCATCGCGCCGTTTTTGACACACCCGAATGACACTGTCGCTGCGCCTTGGCAGGCCTGCCACGGGGTGCAGCCGAGGAACGCCACCGCGTTAGCAAAGCGCGCGCCATCAACGTGAAGTTTAAGCCCGTGTGATGCAGATAACATTGCAATTTCAGCCATTTCGGCGGGCTGATAGACCCGGCCATATTCGCTCGCTTGCGTTACCGAGATGGCGTGCGGCTGGACCTGGTGAACGTCTTTGCGGATCGCTCCGATGGCGGCTTCGATACTCGCCGGGGTCAGTTTCGCGCCTTCGCCCTCGGCCAGAATCAGCTTGGCGCCGTGCGTATAAAACCCCGGCGCGCCGCCCTCGTCGGTCTCGATATGCGCCTCGCGGTGGCAGATTACCGCGCCATGCGGCGGCACGAGCGTGGCCAGTGCCAGGCAATTGGCGGCAGTTCCAGTGGCCACCCACAAAGTTGCACACGGCCGCTCAAACAGGGCCGAGAACGCGTCATCCAAGGCAAGGCTGAGCTGATCGCCATCATAAGGCAGCTGCGGCGCATCGGCGGCGCGCAGGGCGTCCCAGACGGCAGGATGAACCGCGGCGGCATTGTCTGAAATGAATTGCATCGCCATCTGGCATGGGTGCGGAGCGAGTCTGCGTCAAGTCAGAGGACATATTGGATGGACGAGATCACAATCACCCGGACGCACGGCGGCAGCAGCGGCGAGTATCGCGCCGCGGTCGCAGGGAGCAGCGCGATCGGCCGCTTGACCTGGACTGAGCACCACAAAATACGCGCCGCCGAACACACGCTGGTGCCGCCCGAAATCGGCGGACGCGGCGTGGCGGCCAGATTGGTCGAGGCGCTGGTTGCCGATGCCCGCGAGCACGGCTTCAAGGTCGATCCGCAATGCAGCTATGTGGCCGCCGCGTTCAAGCGCCATCCCGACTGGGCCGCGCTCCACGCCTGAGCGTCAGCTCGGTTAATTTGGCTTTACCGGGCCGCTTAGGGCGCGCTTCATCGGCGGGGGCGCAACGCCGGGAGGTATTCTCGGAAGGGGCACGCCATGCGCTATGTCTTGTACGCCGCAATCGCCTTATTTGCGGCCAGTATCTGGCTCAACACTAGCCATCAGGGCGCGCACTTGCAGCGCCAGATGAACGCCCACCCGGCCGATCCGTCGCAGCTGTGGGGGCGTTAAGCCAATATCCCCGGCAGATCGAGGCCCTGTTCGCGCGCGCAATCGAGCGCAATGTCGTACCCGGCGTCGGCGTGGCGCATCACCCCGGTGGCAGGATCGTTCCACAGCACCCGGGCGAGCCGCCGCGCCGCATCTGCCGTCCCATCGGCGACGACCACCATCCCTGAGTGCTGCGAATAGCCCATCCCGACCCCGCCGCCGTGGTGCAGCGAAACCCAGGTCGCCCCGCTGGCGCAGTTGAGCAGCGCGTTGAGCAGCGGCCAGTCCGACACCGCATCGCTGCCGTCGAGCATCGCCTCGGTTTCGCGGTTGGGACTGGCAACCGAACCCGAATCGAGGTGGTCGCGCCCGATCACCACCGGGGCTGACAGCTCGCCCGAGGCGACCATTGCGTTGAACGCCAGCCCCAGCCGGTGCCGATCACCCAGACCAACCCAGCAGATCCGCGCGGGCATGCCTTGGAACTGGATCTTCTCACGCGCCAGATCGAGCCAGCGGTGCAGCGCCGGATTGTCCGGGATCAGCTCCTTCACCTTGGCGTCGGTCTTGTAGATATCTTCGGGATCGCCTGACAGCGCGGCCCAGCGAAACGGGCCTATACCGCGGCAGAACAAAGGCCGGATATAAGCCGGGACGAAGCCCGGAAACGCAAAGGCATTGGCCACGCCTTCATCGAACGCGACCTGGCGGATGTTGTTGCCATAATCGGTGGTCGGCACCCCGGCAGCTTGAAACGCCAGCATTGCTTCGACGTGGCGCGCCATGCTGGCCTTGGCCGCTTTGGCGACCACTTCCGGCGCGCGCTCGCGCTGCTCGATCCACTGCGTCACGCTCCACCCGGCGGGCAAATAGCCGTTGACTGGATCGTGCGCGCTGGTCTGATCGGTCAGCAAATCGGGCCGGATCCCGTGCGCGAACATTTCGGGCAGCAGCTCGGCGGCATTGCCCAGCAAGCCGACCGAGACCGGCGCATTGGCATCCGCGATGATCGCCATCGCTTCATCAATCGTCTCGGCCATCCGGTCGAGGTAGCCGGTGCGCAGCCGCATCTCGATCCGGCTGCGCTGGCATTCGATCGCGACACAGCTGGCCCCGGCCATCACGGCGGCGAGCGGCTGCGCCCCGCCCATCCCGCCAAGCCCGGCGGTCAGCAGCCAGCGTCCGGCCAGATCGCCGCCGTAATGCTGGCGGCCCATTTCGACAAAAGTCTCATACGTGCCCTGGACGATCCCTTGGGTGCCGATATAAATCCAGCTGCCCGCAGTCATCTGGCCGTACATCGCGAGGCCCTTGCGATCGAGCTCGTTGAAGTGTTCCCAGGTGGCCCACTTGGGCACCAGATTGGAATTGGCGATCAGCACGCGCGGGGCATCCGCATGCGTCTGGAACACACCGACGGGCTTGCCCGATTGCACCAGCAGTGTCTGATCATCTTTCAGGCGCCGCAGCGTTTCGACAATCTGGTCATAGCTTTCCCAATCGCGCGCGGCGCGGCCGATCCCGCCGTAAACCACCAGCTCCGCAGGGTTCTCCGCCACATCGGGGTGGAGGTTGTTCATCAGCATCCGCAGCGGAGCTTCGGTCAGCCAGCTTTGCGCAGTCAGTTCGGTTCCGGTGGCGGCGCGGATCACGCGGCTGTTATCAAGGCGGGTCATGCGGTTCCTTCGGCAAAAGTCAGGCAGGCGCTGATCAGCGCGTGCAAAGTGAGGGCGATCGGCGGGGCCGGGTGAAGCGGCGCGGGCCAGTTGGCGAGCGTGGGCACAGCGGGCTCGGTCAGATAGCCGCGCATCGCCAGTTCCAGCTGCACCGCGTGGACGCCGCGCTGCGGCGCGCCATAATGCCGCGTGGTCCAGCCGCCTTTGAAGCGGCCATTGCGGACGAAGCTGTGCCCCGAGGAGGCGCAGACTTCGGCCAGCATCCTCTCCAGTTCGGACGCGCAGGTCAGCCCGTCATTGGTGCCAAGGTTGAATTGCGGCAGTTCACCAGCGAACAAGCGCGGGATGTGGCTGCGGATCGAGTGGGCATCGTACAGCACCACGCGCGGATGAACCGCCCGCAGCCGCACCAGCTCAGCCGCCAGCGCAGCGTGATAGGGATCGAACCAGCGCGCGCGGCGCGCGGCCACTTCCGCCACATCAGGCACAACCCCGGCATACAGCGGATCGCCGTCGAACGTGGTGGTGGGGCACAGTTCGGTGGTCGCCTGCCCCGGGTACAGCGAGGCTCCCGATGGATCGCGGTTGACGTCGATCACGGCGCGGCTGATCCGGGTCGCCACGGTGGTTACGCCCAGCGCGCGTACGAAATCGTACAATGCCGCAATGTGCCAATCGGCATCGCGCCGCGCCCGCCACGGCGAGCCGAAGCGCGCATCGAGCCCGGCCAGATCGCTGCCCCCGTGCGGGAAGGCGACCACCACCGGCGCAGTGCCGCGCTGGACTTCGAGCCAGTCGCTCACCCCTGCGTTTCCAGCAGATTGAGGCCGGGCAGATCGCGGCCAACCGCAGCGACCAGCGCGCCCGACCGCACCAGCGCTTCAGCCGCTTGCATGTCGGGGTAAAAATGCCGGTCTTCGCCCAGCGGCGGCACGTGCCCGCGCAGCATCGCGCGGGCGGCTTCGAGCGCGGGTGACGAGGTGAGCGGAGCGTGGAATTCGCAGCCCTGCACCGCCGCGAGCAGTTCGATCGCCAGCACCGCCTCGGCATTGGCGAGCATCGGCGCGAGCCGCCGGGCACCATGCGCGGCCATCGAAACGTGGTCTTCCTGATTGGCCGAGGTCGGGATCGAATCGACTGACGCCGGATAGGCCGACTGCTTGTTTTCCGAAACCAGCGCGGCGGCGGTTACTTGCGGGATCATAAAGCCCGAATGCAGCCCGGGGTGCGGGGTGAGGAAGGCGGGCAGCCCCGATAATGCGGGATCGACCAGCATCGCAATCCGCCGCTCGGCGATCGAGCCGGTCTCGCATAGCGCCAGCGCGATCATATCGGCGGCGAAGGCTACCGGCTCGGCGTGGAAGTTGCCGCCCGACAGCGCCTCGTCGGTTTCGGGGAAGATCAGCGGATTATCCGACACCCCGTTGGCCTCGGTCAGCAGCGTCGTGGCGGCTTGACGCAGCAAATCGAGCACCGCGCCCATCACTTGCGGCTGGCAGCGCAGGCAATAGGGGTCTTGCACGCGCGGGTCATCGGCGCTGTGGCTGGCGCGGATCGCACTGCCCGCCATCAGACCACGCAAGCTGGCCGCGACCTCGATTTGCCCGCGATGCCGCCGCAGCGCGTGAATGCGCGGATCGAACGGAGTGTCCGAGCCTTTGGCCGCCTCGGTTGAGAGCGCGCCGGTAACCAGCGCGGTGCGCAGCAGTTGCTCGGCCCCGAACAGCGCCGCCAGCGCATTGGCTGCCGAAAACTGCGTACCATTGAGCAGCGCCAGCCCTTCTTTGGGGCCGAGCACCAGCGGCGTCAGCCCGGCGGCGGCCAGCGCCGGCGCCGCCGGAACCTGCGCGCCATCGACCCAGATTTCGCCGACCCCGATCATCGCGGCGGTCATATGCGCCAGCGGAGCCAGATCGCCGCTCGCCCCGACCGAACCCTGGCACGGCACCACCGGCGTCAGGCCCTTCGCCAGCATGGCTTCGAGCAGCGCCACGGTGGCGGGGCGCACCCCGCTGGCGCCTTGGCCCAGACTGGCGAGCTTCAATGCCAGCATCAGCCGCACCACCGGCACCGGCGACGGTGCGCCGGTGCCAGCCGCGTGGCTGAGCACGATATTGCGTTGGAGCGCGGCCAGGTCAGCGTCCTCGATCCGCACCGAGGCGAGTTTCCCGAACCCGGTGTTAATCCCGTAAACTGGTTCGCCCTTGGCCAGAATCCGCTCGACTGCGGCGGCGCTGGCGGCGATCCGCGGCGCGGCGGCGGCATCGAGCCGGGCAGCCGCTCCGGCATAGATCGCCTGCCATTGGCTGAGCAACACTTCGCCAGCGGTTAGTTCAACGACGTTCATAAGCCAGTCCGCACCCCTCTGAATAGTCGCGCATGGAGCGGATTTGCGCCCATCCGGTAAACCAGCTCGGCGGGCTCCTCGACATCCCAGATCGCCAGATCGCAGCTTTTGCCCGGCGCCAGCGAGCCGCATTCGTGCTCCAGTCCCAGCGCGTGAGCGGCGTTCAGCGTCACCCCCGCCAGACATTCGGC
>JANMBA010000076.1:0-3872 GCA_031360105.1 Novosphingobium sp. | reverse complement strand
GTCAATTATGCCGCTGCCAAAGCGGGCCTCGTCGGAATGTCCAAGTCGCTCGGCCAGGAAGTCGCCAGCCGCGGAATTACGGTCAACTGCGTCGCCCCCGGCTTCATTCGCACCGCGATGACCGAGGTTCTGCCCGATGCGCAGAAAGACGCGCTTAACGCCCGGATTCCGATGGGCCGCATGGGTGAGGGCGGCGATGTTGGGGCGGCAGTGGCTTTTCTCGCCAGCACGGAAGCAGGCTACATCACCGGGCAGACGCTGCATGTGAACGGCGGGATGGCGATGCTTAGCTGAGGTACATGCGGAAATCGGGCAATTTATCCCCAGATTCGCCGCCGACCAGCGCCGCCAAACTTGCCCGCACCAGCCCGAGCGCTAAGGAATGGTGACCGAATTACCGGCGCATGGGCCGATTCCGGCCGTGCGCTCCATGGGGACGAAACCGACCATGAAGGCCACCATCGAACGCGCGACACTTTTGAAGTGCCTGTCGCACGTCCAGTCCGTCGTCGAGCGGCGCAATACGATCCCGATCCTGTCGAACGTCCTGATTGAGGCGGCGTCTGATGGCACGCTCAAGATCATGGCAACCGATCTGGACCTGCAAGTGGTCGAAAGCCTGAGCGCGGTCTCGGTCGAGGTCGCGGGCGCGATCACCGTTTCGGCGCATCTGCTGTTCGACATCGCGCGCAAGCTGCCAGATGGCAGCCAGGTCAGCCTGGAAACGGCCGACAACCGGATGGCCGTCAAAGCCGGGCGCAGCCGGTTTTCGCTGCCGACCTTGCCGCGCGATGATTTCCCGATGATCGTCGAGGGTGATCTGCCGACCAGCTTTGAACTGGGCGCAGCGCTGCTTGCGCAGATGATCGACCGCACCAAATTTGCGATCAGCACCGAAGAAACGCGCTATTACCTCAATGGTATTTTCCTGCACGTAACCGATGATGAGCTGCGCGCTGCTGCTACTGACGGCCACCGGCTGGCGCGCTTCACGATTGCCAAGCCCGATGGCGCCAACGGCATGCCCGACGTGATCGTTCCGCGCAAATGCGTCAACGAGCTGCGCAAACTGCTCGAAGAATCGCCCGGTTCCAACGTGCTGATCGATCTTTCGGCCAGCAAAGTGCGCTTTACGCTCGGCGGCGAAAACGGCGTCGTGCTGACCAGCAAGCTGATCGACGGGACTTTCCCCGATTACAGCCGGGTGATCCCGACCGGGAATGACAAACTGCTCAAGCTCGATCCCAAAAGCTTCTGGGAAGGGGTGGACCGCGTCGCCACAATTGCCACTGAAAAGACCCGCGCGGTCAAAATGTCGCTTGAAAATGACAAGGTCACGCTTTCGGTCACTTCGCCTGATAACGGCACTGCGGCCGAAGAAGTCCCGGCCGATTACAAGTCCGCCGGGTTTGAAATCGGGTTCAACGCCAATTATTTGAAGGACATTCTGGGCCAGATCGAAGGCGACACGGTCGAGCTGCACTTGGCCGATGCGGGCGCGCCGACGCTGATCCGGCAGGATGAGAACAGCCCGGCGCTGTACGTGCTGATGCCGATGCGGGTCTAGCCCCGGCATGAGCGAGGTCGTCCAGATCAAGCGCGCCGATCTGGCGCAGTCGCGGATTGTTGTGCAAGCCCTGCCTGTGCTGGCCGATGGTTGGGCCCGGCTGGTGATCGATAGTTTCTCGGTCACCGCCAACAACGTGACTTATGCCGTGGTCGGCGATGCGTTCGGCTACTGGAACTTCTTTCCGGGCGAGGGAGATTGGGGCGTGGTGCCGATGTGGGGTCATGCCACGGTCAGCCAATCGGAACACCCGGATTTGGCCGTGGGCGAGCGGGTCTATGGCTACCTGCCGATGGGCAACAGCTTGGATGTTCAGCCGGTCGGGGTGACTCCGGGCGGATTCAGCGATGGCGCGGCGCACCGCCAACCGATGAGTCCGATCTACAATCAGTACAGCCGGCTAGCCGCCGATCCCGAGCACGATCCGGCCAAAGAAGCCGAGCGGATGATCTTTGGGCCGCTGTTCAAAACCGGGTTTCTGATCGAGAGTATGATGCGCGGAGCGGGCTGGTTTGGCGCGGAAACGCTGATCTGCACCAGCGCCTCGTCGAAAACGGCAATGGCCACCGCCAGCGTGACGCGCGATCGTTCACCGCATGTTCGGCGGGTGGGGCTGACTTCGGCGGGCAATGTCGATTTCGTGCGCAGCGGCGGGTTTTACGACGAAGTGCTGGCTTACGATCAGGCTGACGAACTGATGCAGGCCCCCTCGGTCCTGGTCGATTTCGCTGGCAATGCCGGGATCATCCACGCAGTCCATACGGCGCTGGGCGATCAGCTGAAATACTCCTGCACCGTCGGCGCGACGCATGTCGGCGCTGGGTTCGGGCAAGCGAACGGCGCGTTGCCCGGTCCCAAGCCAGTGCTGTTCTTCGCGCCCGACCACGCGGTGGCGAGCATCAAGGAACTTGGCCCCAAAGCTTTCGGTGCGGCAATCGCGGCCAGCTGGCAGGGGTTCCTTGGCGAAACGCGCGGTGCGGTCAGCATCGCTCAGCGCAGCGGTCTGGCGGCGGCGCAAGCAGCCTTTTCCGATGTGCTGGCGGGCCGGGCAGATCCCGCCATAGGCGTGATCATCGCGCCTTAAATATCCACCACGATCTTGCCGAAATGCGCGTTGGCGGCCTGATGGCGGAAGGCATCGGCGAGGCGTTCCAGCGGGAAGTGGTCGCTGATGACTGGCTTTATGCCGTTGGCCTCAATCCCGGCGATCATCGCCAATTGCTGCGCGCGGCTGCCCACGGTCAGGCCCTGGACGCGCAGGTTCTTGGCCATCAGCAGCGCGGTCTGGACTGGCCCGGCAAAGCCCGCCAGCACGCCGATCAACGCCACGTGGCCGCTCACCCGGGTCGCCAACATAGACTGGTCGAGCGTGCCCGCGCCGCCGATTTCGATCACAGTATCCACGCCCGCGCCGCCGGTCAGCTCAAGCACTTTGGCGCCCCAAGCGGACACCTCCTTGTAATTGATCAGTTCGTCTGCGCCCAGCGCCTTGAGCTTGGCCAGCTTCTCATCCGACGAACTGGTCGCGATTACCCGCGCGCCCGCCGCTTTGGCAAATTGCAGCGCGAACACAGAAACTCCGCCGCTGCCTTGCACCAGCACAGTCGATCCCGGCGTGGTTGCCCCATCGACAAACAGCGCGCGCCACGCGGTCAAGCCCGCGCAGGTTAGCGTCGCCGCCTCGGCATGGGAATATCCGGCGGGAACGCGGGTCCACGAATTTTCGGAAGTGACCACTGCCTCACAGGCATAGCCATCGATCCCGTCGCCCGGTACACCGCGAAAAGCGGTCGCGGGCGGTGCCCCGTCGAGCCATTCTGGAAAAAAGGTCGAGACCACGGCATCGCCCAGCTTGAACTGGGTTACGCCGCCGCCCACTGCTTCGACTGTGCCCGCGCCGTCCGACATCGGGATGCGTCCAGCGGCAGCCGGGATCATTCCGGAAACGACGGCGAAATCGTGGTAATTGAGCGAACTTGCGGCCAATTTGACGCGGATCTGGCCGGGGCCGGGCTGACCGGGATCATCGGCTGTGGTGAGCAGCAGGGTATCTAGGCTGGCCGGCGCGCCGACGCGAACACATGCAATAGTCATATGAGATCCTTCAAATCAAAACCCGCTCACCCTGAGCTTGTCGCAGCGCTGTCCTTTTCTCCAACCTTGCGAACAGGAAAGACAGTGCTTCGACCAGCTCAGCATGGGCGGTCTTGGGGGTAGGTTGGTTGTTACTCCGCCGCCTCCAGCAGCGCTGCGCGTTGCGGGCCGCGGATCAGGCCGCCGGGGGTCGCACCGGTCCAGGTGCCGT
>JANMBA010000066.1:0-1834 GCA_031360105.1 Novosphingobium sp. | reverse complement strand
TGCCTTGGCCAGCCGGATCAGCATCGGCAGGTTAATCCCGGCGATCACCTCGACCTTGCCCCGTTTCATCAGCGAAATCGCGAGGTTCGATGGGGTGCCGCCGAATAGATCGGTCAGGATAATCACGCCCGTGCCGCTATCAACCTGCTTCACCGCTGCGCCGATATCCGCGCGGCGTTTTTCCATATTGTCTTCAGGGCCGATGCTGATCGCCGCAATGGCTTCCTGCTGACCGACCACGTGCGTCATAGCTGCGACGAATTCGTCAGCCAGCCTGCCATGGGTAACCAGAATCAAGCCGATCATGTCCGAGCAGCGCTCCATTGCCGCGGGCCGGCGACTCGCGCCCAGCGGTGGCGCCGGGCCTTGGCGATTGCGCGGGCCACGGTCAATGCTTTCCTTCCACCAGGTCGGCGGCTCGCGCCGATAAATTGCGGTGCAATACATTGGGGGCATAGCCAGCCGCGCGCAAAGCAGCGGCTATCTGTTCGGCGGTAAAGACCGAGCGGTGGCGCCCGCCGGTGCAGCCGAATGCGATGTTGACGTAAGCTTTGCCCTGCGCCTGGTAGCGCGGCAGCAGGAGCAAGATGAGATCGCGGATCCGCGCGAACGCCTCGGACCAAGCGGGATCTTGCCGGATGTGGTCAGCCACCGGAGCATCCTGTCCGGTTTGCAGGCGCAGCACCGGGTCCCAGTGCGGATTGTCCAGAAACCGCATATCGAACACCAGATCGGCGATTGGCGGCATCCCGCGGGCAAACCCGAAACTGCTGACCGAGACGGTCATGCCTTGCGCCCCCGCATCGCCAAATCGTTCGCGCACGGTCTGTTGCAAATCGTTGCTGGTGAACTGCGTGGTCGAAATGACCAGATCAGCCCAGCGCCGCAGCGGCTCCATCAGCTCGCGCTCGGCCGCGATCCCGCTGGCGGCGGGCAGGTCTTGCGCCAGCGGATGGCGGCGGCGGGTTTCGTTGTAGCGCCGCTCCAGCTCAGACCCGGCGCAATCGAGAAACAGCGTCGTAATTTCGAGATCGCTGCGCCCGGCGAGCTTCTTGACCAGCGCGATCACTTTGTTCGGATCAAAGCCGCGCGTGCGCGAATCGAACCCGATCGCCAGTGGCATTTCGCTGGCCGGAGCGTCGCCGCTGTCGATCAGCCGCCCGAGCAGCCGCACCGGGAAATTGTCGATCACCTCCCAGCCCAGATCCTCCAGCACTTTGAGCGCGGTGGTCTTGCCCGCGCCAAGCAGCCCGGTGACAAGCAGCAGCCGCTGGCGGGCTTGGGCCGGGGCAGGGGTGGGGGCGTTAGACTCGGTCATCGCTGAGCTACGTAATTGGCGGTGAATGGATGCATTGTGAAGAGCGGGGGCTGGGCTGTCCCCGATGGGGACGGCAAGCTCACGCGAGTCCGTAGCGATCGAGTGCCAGCTCAGCTTTAAGCGCTGGGATGGTTTCTGATGGCCACAGCCGCACCAGCGGGAGCATCACCCCGGCACGTTCGGCCGGTTCGGCAACCTCGATAAAGCGCGGCGCTTGCTGGTCCAGCACCACAATCAAGGCCACGCGAACGTCGCTGATGACCGGGAATTGCAGCAAGCCCAAATTGCGCACTTCGAGCAGCCCGGCGATATGGGGCGGGGGGCTGGCAAAAAGCTGCCCGCCGCGCGGCTCCAGTGTCACCCCGTCATCGCCGATCAGCACCGCGCCGCGATCAATCAGCGCCAGCGCCAGGCTGGATTTGCCGCTGCCCGGCGCGCCTTCGATCAGCACTGCTCGGCCGCCAATGGCGACACAGGTCGCGTGGTGGAGCACAGTTACGCCCCGACCTCTTCGGC
>JANMBA010000466.1:0-1639 GCA_031360105.1 Novosphingobium sp. | reverse complement strand
GGCCTTTGGGCGCGGCACGGTGTGGAATACGACCCGCATGAATACGAGCGCAAACGCCGCGCCGAATGGACCCGCTATTGGGATGACGACTACGAAGAAGTCCGCGCGGAATCGCCTGACATGTTCGACGAAGAAGACGATCGGCAACGGCAAATCTACCTCGACATGGTCGCCGGAAAATATCCCAAGCCCAAACGGCCTCATACCAAGTGAGTGGCTTTGCGTTTGACGCCAACATCGTGATCGATGCGTTGGCGGGCTATCCTGCGGCGCGGGTTGAGATCGAGCGGGCAGTGGGGATGAACTCGCGACCGTGGATTAGCCGGATGGCGTGGATCGAAGTCCTCTCGAAGGGCAGTGAGGGGATGGTTCAGGATGCATTGGCGTTCCTCTCGCGCTTTGGGCTCGATGAGATCGATGATGAAATTTCGCGCCGCGCTGCAGCGCTGCGTCGTGAGCGACCGCGTCTCAAATCGCCCGATGCAATCATTCTGGCCTCGGCGCAAATCAGCGGCCGTGTGCTCATCACACGCAATACGAAGGATTTTCCTGCAGAAATGCCGGGTATCCGCGTCCCTTACATTCTCTAACGAAAGCACCCTGATACATGTGCGGAATTATTGGCATCGTCGGGCAGGATCAGGTCGCAGAGCGGCTGGTCGATGGGCTGCGGCGAATGGAATATCGCGGGTATGACAGCGCCGGGGTCTGCACTATCTTCGATGGCCAGCTGATTCGCCGCCGCGCGCCGGGCAAGCTGATCGGGCTGGTCCGCGAACTGGCGCAGCATCCCGCGCCGGGCACCACCGGGATTGCGCATACTCGCTGGGCCACGCACGGCGCGCCGACCGCCGCCAATGCGCACCCGCACGCTACCAGCGAACTCGCGCTGGTCCACAACGGGATCATCGAGAATTTCCGCCAGCTGCGCGATGCGCTGACCGCGCGCGGGCGGCGGTTTGAAAGCGAGACCGATACCGAAGTGGTCGCGCATCTGGTCTCTGAACTGGTCGAGGCCGGGCAGTCCCCGCAAGACGCGGTCAAGGCCGCGCTGCCGCAGCTGCGTGGTGCCTTCGCGCTCGCGATCGCGTTCCGGCAGTATCCCGATATGCTGATCGGCGCGCGGCTCGGCTCGCCCTTGGTGGTGGGCTACGGCGAAGGTGAGACGTACCTGGGCTCGGACGCGCTGGCGCTCGCCCCGTTGACACAGCAGATCGCTTATCTGGACGAGGGCGACTGGGTGGTAATCACCCGCGCGGGCGCTGAAATTTTCGACAAGGACAACAACCCTGTCACCCGCGCGATTACCACTTCGGGGGCTTCGGCGGCGGAGATCGAAAAGGGCAATTACCGCCACTTCATGCAGAAGGAAATCTTCGAGCAACCGACGGTTGTGGCGCAAACCTTGCGTTCGTACATCCGCCAAGTCGATCAGTCGGTCGCCTTGCCGCAGTTCGATTTCGATCTGTCGAGCATCAACCGCGTCACCATCGTCGCGTGCGGGACCAGCTATTACGCCGGCATGGTCGCGAAATACTGGTTTGAGCAGTTTGCGCGGCTGCCCGCTGACATCGATTTCGCCAGTGAGTTCCGGTACCGCGAGCCGGTGCTGGAGCCGGGCGGGCTGGCGCTGTTTATC
>JANMBA010000425.1:0-7795 GCA_031360105.1 Novosphingobium sp. | reverse complement strand
GGAAATAGCGGTCCGCGCTGCCCCGCGCCATCGCCCCGACCGAGCCCATCCCGCGATAGCTTTTATAGACCCGGCCCTGATACAAGAACGTCTCGCCCGGGGCTTCGGTGGTCCCCGCCAGCAGCGATCCGACCATGATCGAGCTCGCGCCCGCTGCCAGCGCCTTGGCCGCATCGCCAGAAGTGCGCAGGCCGCCATCGGCGATGATTGGCACACCAGCCTCACGGGCAGCGCGCGCGGCTTCCATCACGGCGGTCAGCTGCGGCACGCCTACGCCCGCCACTACGCGCGTGGTGCAAATCGAGCCCGGCCCGATCCCAACCTTGACCGCATCGGCCCCGGCATCGATCAGCGCCTTGGTCGCTTCATAAGTAGCGACGTTGCCCGCTACCACTTGCGCCGAATTGCTCAGCCGCTTGACCCGTTCGACCGCGCGCGCAACGTCGCGGTTGTGGCCGTGTGCGGTATCGATGATGATTACATCACATTCCGCCGCCAGCAGTGCCTCGGTGCGTTCATAACCGCTGTCGCCCACGGTCGTGGCGGCAGCAACGCGCAACCGCCCGGCACTGTCCTTGGTCGCAGCGGGATAAGTGACCGCGCGTTCCATGTCTTTGACCGTGATCAGCCCGGTGCAGTGATAGTTTTCATCCACCACCAACAGCTTTTCGATCCGGCGGGCGTGGAGCAGGCGGCGCGCATCGTCCTGGCTGACCCCGGCCAGCACCGTGGCGAGATTGTCATGCGTCATCAGCTCGCGCACCGGCTGCTTCGGGTTGACCGCAAAGCGCACATCACGATTGGTCAGAATGCCGACCAGCTTGCCGCCGGTTTCGACCACCGGGATGCCCGAAATCTTGTGGAATTCCATCAGCGCGCGGGCTTCGCCCAGCGTGGCATCGGGGCCGATGGTAATCGGATTGACCACCATGCCGCTTTCAAAGCGTTTGACCGCACGCACGGCGGCGCATTGTTCTTCGACGGTCAGATTGCGGTGCAGCACACCAATTCCGCCCATCTGCGCCATGACAATCGCCATGTCAGCCTCAGTCACTGTATCCATCGCCGATGAGATCACCGGAATGTTCAACGCAATTTCGCGGGTTAATCGCGTGCTGGTATTGGCCATCGAGGGAACAATGTCAGATTCGGCAGGACGCAGCAGCACGTCGTCGAAGGTCAGTCCAAGCGGGATTTCGGTGAAAGCCACAGTACCTCTAGCGGTTCGATTCGTGGCGGCCCATGTAAACGCACTATCAGCCCGCGGCTAGGGGCGGCCTCGCACTTTCTTCGGATCGGCAAACCAGCGGACCAGCGCGCTCAGAAATTCAACGTCGCCGGCCGCACCGCCCAGTTCCATCCCCGGCCGCACCACATCGCCCGGCCGGTGGTAATCGGTGGCAAAAAAGCGCTCGACCACGCTCAAATCCGACCAAGAACTGGACACCATTACGGCGGGCACATCGTGCTGCAACAGCGCCCAGCCATCCTGCCGCTGGACGTAAGCATTGGCCCTTTTGTCGAACACCAGCCGCTTGTTGTGCTGCTTGGCCACAGCGGCGAGTTGCGGGTCGAGCCCGGTCAGCCCGTTGCCGACTACCCCGAACGGCTGCCCGGCCTTGGCCAGTGCGACGCTATCAATATTGAATGCGGCAACGATCTGCGCCAGCGGAATCGGCGGATTTTCGGCAAAGGCCTGCGCCCCAAGCAAGCCCAGCTCCTCGCCGGTAGTGGCGAGGAAATAGACGTCCCGGTCCAGCTGCGGGCCTTTGGTCAGCCGCCGCGACACTTCGATCAGCACCGCCACGCCGCTGGCATTGTCGATCGCCCCATTACAGATCAAATGCTCGGCCGGGGGTTGCGCGCAAATGCCAAAGTGATCCCAATGCGCGACCAGCAACACCGCGCCCAGATCGGGGCGTTTGCCGGGCAGCTTGGCGATCACGTTGTGCGTGTGGATCCGGGTCTCGCGGCTGGTCGCTTCAAGCGATACGGTCAGGTCAAGCGGCATCGGCGCAAAGGTCGGCGCCGCCGCAGCCGCGCTCAGGGCAGCCAACGTCAGTTTCGATCCAGTCAGCACCCCGCCCAGCGCACGGGCCGAAATAAACGCATCGATATCGCCACCCAGCTCCGCCCCGGCCAAGGCGTAGCCCGCGCGCCCGCGCCGCGCGGCGACACTGGCGATCGTCCGTTCCCCGTCGAGCACGGTCAGCACGCCCGAAGCGCCGCCTTGCAGCAAGGCGCTTTGCCGCGCGCTGTCATCGCGCCCACCATCAAGCAGCACCGCCACCCGCCCGGCCAGAACAGCCCGCGCAGGGATCACCGCGCCGCCGCCGACGAACACCAGTGGTGCATTCTCAATCAGCGCGCGCTTGCCCGAGGTGATCACCAGGATCTGGTCCTGCGGCACGAACACCCGTTTGCCTTTGCGGGCAAACACGGCGCGGCTGGTATCGGGCTGGCGGCCCACCAAAGTAACCGGCGCAAACCACGGATGCCCGGGGTCGTTGGTTCCCGAAACCAGCCCGAAATCGGACCAGTGCTGGCCAATATAGCGCAGCGTCTTGGCCTCGCCCTCGGTTCCCGGCTCTCGCCCGGTGTACGCATCACTGGCAAGTTCGGTAATGTGGTCAAGCAGTTGCTCGCGCAGCTGTGCGGCGGCTTTATCCTGGCGCGATGCGGCAGCCAGCGGATCAAGCGTCAGCGCGGCTGCAAGCAGCACCAAGAGCAATCGGCTCATCGCTGAACAGGAACGCTTCATCGCAACGGCTTCACACCAATTCACCCGCCCCCGCAAGCGCGTTGTGCTCAGATTTTAACAATCGCTGCGCGGTGGTGGCACTTAAGAGACAGTCAGCAGGCGTCGCCGCCGACTTACTCCGCAGTCCAGCCACCATCCATGCTGAAATTGGCTCCAGTGATATTGGCGGCGGCGTCTCCGCACAGGAATACCGCCATTGCGCCAACGTCTTCGGGCTGAACGAATTTCTTGGTCGGCTGGCGCTCCAGCAGCACATCGTTGATCACTTGCTCGCGGGTCAAGCCGCGCGCCGCCATCGTGCCGGGGATCTGGTTTTCCACCAACGGCGTCCAGACATAGCCCGGGCTGATGCAATTGGCGGTGATGTTGTGCGTCGCCAGTTCCAGCCCCAGCGTCTTGGTCAAGCCGGCCAAACCGTGTTTGGCGGCCACGTAAGCCGATTTGAACGGCGAGGCGCTGAGCGAGTGCGCGCTGGCGGTGTTGATGATCCGCCCCCACCCCGCCGCCTTCATGTGCGGGATCGCCAGCCGGCAGGCATCGAACGCCGCAGTCAGGTTCAGCGCGATGATCTGGTCCCATTTATCGACCGGAAAGTCCTCAACCGGGGCGACATGCTGCATCCCGGCATTGTTGACCAGCACATCCACCGCCCCGGCCCCCGCCAGCAACGCCTCCACTCCCGCCCGGCTGGCCAGATCAGCAGGTACGTGCTGCGCGCCAAGCTCTGCGCATAACGCAGCAACCACGTCCGCCTCGCCAAACCCCGACAACACCACCTCAGCCCCATCGGCGACCAGCGCGCGTGCAATCGCAAGGCCAATGCCCGAGGTTGAGCCCGTGACCAGCGCGCGTTTTCCGGCAAGGCTCATATCCGACTCCAAGTGCTTGAAAATTCCGCTATACTGGTGCCATTGCGGCTGGTTACAGATTTGTCCAGCCCGGGGAGAGTGACCGATGCGCCTTGATGAATTCGATCCCAATTCGGTCAATGTCGAAGATCAGCGCGGCAGTGGCGGACGCGGGTTTCCAGTCGGGCGCGGCGGACAGGTTGGCTGCGGTTCATTGATCGTGGCGCTGGTGCTGTCCTATGTGCTGGGGGTCGATCCGGGGCAATTGCTCGGCGGGATGCAACAGGCCGCGCCGCAAGAGCAGAGCGGCGGGCCAGTCGCCGGAACCAACGCCAGCAGCAGCTGCAAAATCGATCAGGCAAGCCTGGAATCGTGCAACGCCTTGTCGTCGCTTAACAAGACCTGGAATCCGATTTTCTCGGCCGCCAAAATCCCGTTTAAACAGCCCGGGTTGGTGTTTTATCAAAATGTCGGTTCATCCGGCTGCGGCTCCGCGCAAAGCGCGATGGGACCGTTCTATTGTCCAGAGGATCAAAAGATTTACCTCGATACCGATTTCTACCGTCAGATGGATCAGGAACTCGGCGCCACTGGGCAGTTTGCCCGCGATTACGTGATTGCCCATGAATATGGCCACCACATTCAGCAGATGACCGGGATTTCCGATCAGATCCGCAGCGCGCAACAGCAAAATCCGCGCGCCGCCAATCAGCTGTCAGTGCGGCTGGAGCTTCAGGCCGATTGCTATGCCGGGGTCTGGGCCGGCAAAAACAAGGACCGGCTTGATCCGGGCGATATGGAAAGCGGGCTGAACGCGGCGCACCAGATCGGCGATGACAACCTGATGCGCACCGCCGGTCGCAATCCCAATGAGGCGGCATTTACGCACGGCTCCAGCGCCCAGCGGATGGACGCGTTGCGGCGCGGGATGCAATCAGCCGATGACAGCGTGTGCGACGCTTACATGAAACAGTGACCTGAATGGAACGCATGGCGGATTGGCCCGTTATCCGGCACGTCCTCGAATCAAGCGAGCCTCTGTCATGCCCTTGCCCAAGTCCCTGTTCCGGGCCGCTTTGCTCGCCCCGTGCTTGCTCTTTTCGTGGCCGGCAGCGGGCAGCGGCCAAGCACCTGCCACCCCGGCTCCGGCCCGGTCGATGAATGACCCCAAAGTTACCGCAGTTGACGTGCTGGCCACTCCGGCGGGCGATCTCAATCTGCGCAAGGGCAAGATCCCCGCGCTGCTCGATGCAGCGGTGGCCGATCCGTACAGTCTGGCTGGGCTCAAAACCTGCGCGCAGCTGTCAGGAGCGGTCATTGCGCTTGACGCCATCCTTGGCCCTGACCGCGATATCCCAGCAGACCGCGCCGAAAAGCTCAGCGTCGGGCGCGTCGCGCAATCGGCGGTTGGCTCGTTCATTCCGTTTCGCGGGATCATTCGCGAGGTTAGCGGCGCCAATGGCCACCAGCGCAAAGTCGAGGACGCGGTTGAGGCAGGTACTGCCCGGCGCTCGTTCCTGAAGGGCTACGGACAGGCCCGTGGCTGCGCGTATCCAGCGCGCGAAGTAACCCCCAGGGCGCTCGCCGCGCTTGAAGCCCAGGCCGCGCGCGAGCAAGCCGCGCTCGACCAGGCCAAGGCCGAAAAGAAGCAGGCCAGCAGCAAGTAGGCTTTCGCCGCGCCGCGCAATGCGTTAGCGCCGCGCCATGCGGCTGAACGATTGCCACAATATCGATGATTTTCGCGGGCTGGCGAAGCAGCGCCTGCCGTGGCCTGTGTTCGATTATATCGATGGCGCGGCTGACGATGAGCTGACCAAAGCGCGCAATACCTCTGCCTATGATCGCGCGGATCTGGTCCCCGATGTGCTCGCCGGGGTGGCCCAAATCGATACCTCTTGCACCATCATGGGCCGCAAATCGACGCTGCCGTTGCTGCTGTCCCCCACCGCGCTGCAACGCGTGTTCCACTGGCAAGGCGAGCGCGCGGTAGCGCGGGCAGCGGAAAAGTTCGGGCTTTGGTGCGGCATTTCCAGCTTGGCGACGGTCAGCATCGAGGAAATCGGCGCGCTGATTTCCAGCCCCAAGTTGTTCCAGCTTTATGTCCACAAAGACCAGGGCCTGAACCGCAGCATGATCGAACGCTGCCAAGCCGCCAAGTTCGATGCCATCGCGCTGACGGTCGATACAATTGTCGCGGGCAAGCGCGAGCGGTGCTTACGCAGCGGCTTCACCTCGCCGCCAAAATTCACCCCGTCATCCGCGCTGTCTTACGCGATCAAGCCGCGCTGGGCGCTTGATTATGCCTTCCGTGAGAAGTTCGCGCTGCCCAATCTGGATACCCATGTCAGCCAAGGCACCGGCCAAGCGGTGTCCATCGCCGAATACTTCAACACCATGCTCGATACCGCGATGACCTGGGACACGGCGGCGCGGATCCGGCAAGACTGGGGCGGCACGTTTTGCCTCAAAGGCGTGATGAGCGCCGTCGATGCCCGCCGCGCAGTCGAGATTGGGGCCGATGCGATCATGCTTTCCAACCACGGCGGCCGCCAGCTTGATGGCAGCCGCGCGCCGTTCGATCAGCTCAGCGAAATTGTCGATGCCGTCGGCGGCCAGATCGAGATTATCTGCGATGGCGGCGTGCGGCGCGGCACCCATGCGCTCAAAAGCCTGTGCGCCGGCGCCACCGCCGCGTCAGGCGGGCGGCTGTATCTGTACGCGCTCGCCGCCGCCGGACAAGACGGGGTCGAACGCGCGCTGGGCATCCTCAAGGACGAGATTGAGCGCGGGATGCGGCTGATGGGAGTAAAATCAGTCAGCGAACTCAACCGTGAGCGGCTGCGCTGGCGTTAGCCAGATTTCAACCGGGCAGGGTGCCGGTCTGGCGCTGCGCCTCACCCAGCGCGAGCGCCGCCGAGATCGCCAGGTTCATGGAGCGCACCCCCGCCCGCATCGGCAGCCGGACCCGCGCATCGCAAGCCTGCGCCACCGCCGCCGGAACGCCGCCGCTTTCCTTGCCAAACAGCAGCACATCGCCCGGCTGGAAGGCGAAATCATAGGCCGAATGCGCCGCTTTGGTGGTGAACAGCACCAGCCGGCGCGGGGCAATTGCAGCCCGGAACGCGGCAAAGTCCGCGTGCCGCATCACCTCGACATGATCGATATAATCCATCGCCGCCCGCCGCACCCGTTTGTCATCCCAGACAAACCCCAACGGCTCGATCAAATCCACCGCCGCGCCCAGACACGCGCCCAGCCGCAGCACCGAGCCGACATTTCCGGCGATTTCAGGTTCGAACAGGGCGATACGCATCGGGGGGTGATTGGCGGTGGTTGGCCCGGGGCGCAAGTGCTCGCGGTTTCGCTTTGGCAGTTTCGTTGCGTTATGGGCAGCGACCGCGCAGCCGGGTTGCTACCGCTACCAAATTTTGGTATTGATCCCGCATGGCCAGCAAGAACACCTCGATCGCCCTCGGCGCGCCCTTCGTCGAATTCGCCCAGCGCAAAGTCGCGAGCGGCGAATTCGGGTCAACCAGCGAAGTCGTGCGCGAGGCTATGCGGGCTTACATGGTGGAAGACACCAGGATCGAAGCGTTGCGGCGTCTGATCCGTGAGGGCGAGGAAAGCGGCCCACCCGAACCGCTCGACTTCGGTGAATTCATCGCGGAAATGAAAGCACAGTCCAGAGACGCTGCGTGAATCGCTGGCGGTTTTCGCCCAAAGCGCGGCAGGAATTGGCAGCAATCTGGCACCGCACCGCCGATCAATGGGGGATCGATCAGGCCGAGCGTTATGTTCGGCAGATCGAGCACGATCTTGCTGCGGCAGCGGCTGGATCGCCGCTACTCCGCCCATTCGAGGGCTATTTGCGGATAGGTTCGGGCCGCCACGTCTGCGTGCTGCGTCGCGATATGGACGGTGGCTTAATAGTGTTGCGGGTCCTTCACCAATCGCAGGATATTCCGACGCGGTTGAAGGATTGAACTAGGGAACCGCTGCGTCCTTGGGCTCGACGATCAGATAAATCCCGGTGGTGGTCCCCACGTTGAGCACCTCGTGCCACGCCACCCCGTCGCTCCACCAGGTATCCCCGGCCTTGAGCTTGCGCACGGCCGTGCCCTTGGCGGTGGTGATCCGCATGGTCGAGGGGGCGAGGACATAGCCCCAGTGCGCGCGGTGAAAGTGC
>JANMBA010000347.1:0-1780 GCA_031360105.1 Novosphingobium sp. | reverse complement strand
GGCGTTGCTGGTGAACCGCGCATCCAGCGCTAAAGCATCCAGCCCCATCGCCGTGCAAAACCGCCGGAACTGGCCATCATTACCAACCGCCAGAATAAACCACCCATCGCTGACCGGGAACACTGCATACGGCGTGATATTGGGGTGCACATTGCCGAGCCGCCGGGGGCTTTGACCGGTAACGAGATAGTTCTGCGCCTGATTGGCCAGCACTCCGGTCATCACATCGAACAGCGCCATATCGATATGCTCGCCGCTCCCGGATGCGGCCCGCGCGATCAGCGCCGCTTGAATCGCGATCACCGCATACAACCCGGTCATAATGTCAGCAAAGGCCACGCCGATTTTCTGCGGCGGACCATCGGGGTTACCGGTCAGGTCCATGATCCCGCTCATCCCCTGAACGATGAAATCATAACCCGGGCGGCTGGCATAAGGCCCGTCCTGTCCGAACCCGGTGATCGAGCAATAGATCAGTCGCGGGTTAAGCGCGGAGAGGCTGGCATAATCAAGCCCGTATTTGGCCAGCGTGCCGACCTTGAAATTCTCGATCAGCACGTCGGCACCAGCCACCAGCCGCCGCACTTCGGCCTGACCTTCGGAAGTCTTGAAATCGATCACCACCGAACTTTTGCCGCGATTGGCCGCGTGGAAATACGCCGCGTCACTGGTCCCATCGGCATAGGTTACGAACGGCGGACCCCACTGCCGGGTATCATCGCCCGCCGCGCTCTCGATCTTGATTACTTCGGCGCCTAGATCGGCGAAGATCTGCCCAGCCCATGGCCCCGCAAGGATGCGCGCGAGTTCGATCACTTTGAGGCCGGTGAGGGGGTGGGTGGGGGCAGCGGTCATTCCGGCACTTTCCTATCGCGCGCACGCAGATCATTGTGCAACGTGGTTGCCGCCACCGCCGCTTGCCCCATCGCGACACTGATCTGATCGAGCCCCGAGACGATATCGCCTGCCGCGTAAAGCCCATCAAGGCCCAGCCGCTGGTGGCTGTCAGTCAAGATGCAATCGTCGCTGGTGGTGCGCAGGCCCAGCTGCTTGATCAGGCTGTCGTTGGGATCGGAGCCGAGCGCAGGATACAGCGTGTCGGCCTGGGCAAAGCTGCCATCGGCAAAGCCCAGCCGCACCCCGCCGCCCGAAAAATCATACGACGCCACCGGGCGCGGATCCCAGCTGACCCCGGCTTTGGCCAGATCGGCGCGGTCTTTTTCGTGCAGCTCGCACTCCTCCAGCGTGAACAGCGCGATCTGATCGGAATACGTCCGCAGGAACAGCGCCTCGGCCACCCCGTGGCTTTCCGCCCCGATCACCGCGATCCGCTGACCCGCCGCCTCGAACGCATCGCACACCGGGCAATAGCGCAGCGTGCCCGCCGTGAGCGCCTTGTCATACACATCACGCGGGATATCGGGATAGCGATTGACCGTGCCGGTGGCGAACAGGACGGTGCGGGTGGTCAGGTCAAGGTCATCACCGGTCAGCCGCCATTGCCCGTCGGTCGTAGCAATGCTCTGTACGTCCCCGCTGAGCAGTTCGGCGCCGAATTGCTGCGCCTGCACCCGCATCGCCGCGAGCAAGTCCTCGCCGTGAATCCCCTGCGGATAGCCCGCATGGTTGTGGCTGGTCGGGATCAGCGCCGCCCGGCTCCCGCCCCGATCAATCACCACAACGCGCCGCCGATACCGCGCGAGGTAAATCGCGGCAGTGAGGCCAGCGGGACCGCCGCCGATGATGATAGCGTCGTAGCGGGCCGCGGCTAACGAGCCAG
>JANMBA010000278.1:0-5177 GCA_031360105.1 Novosphingobium sp. | reverse complement strand
TGGAGCGGGTGAAGGGAATCGAACCCTCGTCACTTGCTTGGGAAGCAAAAGCTCTACCATTGAGCTACACCCGCTTGGCCCTCATTTGCGGGGGCGAGGTGCGCCATTGCCACGCGGCTGGCACAGGGTCAACCGGGTCTAGGCGTCAAATAGTGCGTGTCACAGCTTGCGGCGGGCGCTTTGGCCGTCGTCGATCCGGATGATCGCGCCGGTGACGCATTCGCTGGCGGGCGCGACCAGATAGAGCAGCGTCGAATCCATCTGTTCGGGCACCGGCACGCGCCCGCGCGGCAGCTGAGCTGCGGGGTTTCCGCCCATCCGCTCGAACATCCCGTCGGTCATTTCGGAGACGAACATGCCGGGAGCGATCGCGTTGACGTTGATCCCGTAATGCGCCCATTCTACCGCCAGAGCCTCGGTCATCCGGGCGATCGCGGTCTTGGTCACCGCGTACAGCGCCGCGCCGCCGCCCGTGTACTGATAATGCGCAACCGAGCTGATGTTGACGATCCGGCCCGGCTTTTCAGCCGCGATCAGCCGCCGCGCAACCTCGCAGGACAGGATCCACGGGCCGCGCAGATTGACCCCGAGCACCTGATCGATCAGCGCGGTGTCCATCTTGTGCGCCCGCTGCGCGTCAGGAATCCCGGCGTTGTTGACCAGAATGTCGATCGTCCCGAATTTGGCCTCGCCCGCCGCGACCGCCGCCACCAGCGACGCCGCATCGGTCGCGTCCATCGCGGCCGCCAGTGCTTGTCCCCCCGCCGCAGTGATCTGGTCGGCCAGCGCTTCCAGCCGGTCCAGCCGCCGCGCCGCCAACACCACCGCCGCGCCTTGCGCCGCCAGCACCCTTGCAAAGCGCGCGCCCAGCCCGGACGAAGCCCCGGTGATCAGCGCCACTCGCCCGGTCAGGTCGGCCGAATTGTTAGGCAGTGCATAGTCAGTCATTGTGCGGCCTCCACTACATCGCGCAGGCGATCTTTGCCAAAATAGAGTTCCTCCCCGAGGAACAAGCTGGGGATGCCGAACACCCCGCGCGCCACCGCCGCTTGCGTGTTGGCGGCCAGCCGCGCCTTGTTGTCCAGATCGGCTGCCCCGGCGATCAACGCATCGACCGGCAGACCAGCCCCGGTCAACAATCCGGCCCACACCTCCGGATCGCCCAGCGCCAAGCCGCGTTCCCACATCCCCGTCATCACCGCCTCGATGTAGCCGGGCGCGCAGCCGAGCGCCTCGGCGGCCACCGCACCGCGCATCAGCAGCAGAGTGTTGACCGGGAAATGGGGGTTCATCATGAAATTGTTTATGTCATACCGCGCCATGAAACGGCGCATTTCAAGCTGATCGTAAGCGCGCTTGGCCGCGATGTGGCCATAAGCCTGCATCGGGCTCTGGTTGCCGGTGGCTTTGAAAATCCCGCCGAGTAACACCGGGACATAGCGGAACTGCGCCTGACCGGTGGTTTCGATCGCGCGATGCACCAGATAGGCGTTGGGGCTGCCGAAGTCGTACAGAAATTCGATTTCGCGGGGCATTACCAGCTTTCTCCAAACGGGCGGATTTCCTGCTCGAAGGTCCACGCCGACTTGGGCTGAGTGAACAGCGCCCAGTAGGCTTCGGCCACCGCAGCCGGCGGCATCAGCAGGTCGGGCTGCGCGGCCAACGCCTCGGCCCCGATCCGCTCGGTCACCCGGGCGCGGACCCAGGCGGTATCGACCCCGGCATCGATCACCAGATGCGCCACATGAATGCCCTGCGGCCACAGCTCGCGCGCCGCAGATTGCGCGGTCGCGCGCAGCCCCGCCTTAGCCGCAGCGAACGCCGCGTAGCCCGGATTGCCGCGCAGACCCGCAGTGGCACCGGTGACGAAGATCTTACCCGATCCGCGCGGGAGCATGATCCGCGCAGCTTCGCGCACAGCGATAAAACCAGCGAAACAGGCCATTTCCCAGACTTTGCGGAACACCCGGTCAGTGGTCTCGGTCAGCGGAAACTGGACATTGGCGCCCACGTTGAAAATCACCAGCGCGAGCGGCGCGATCGCCTCGGCCTCGGCAAGGAATGCAGTCAAATCGTCAGGCTCGCGGGCATCAAGTGAACGTCCGGTGACTGTGCCTCCGAGCAAGGACGCAAGCTTATCACCGTCGCGCCGTCCGGCGTGGACCGCAAAACCTTCGGCAGCAAACTTGCGAACAATCGCCGCGCCGATATGATCGCCAGCGCCAATCACCGCGATGGACTGCGTGGGCTTGTTCATGTGCGCTCAAGCGAAATAACTGCAGCAGTCATGCGCGACAAGCAGACCAATTTGCCCGCCTCATCCTCGATCCGGATCGTCCAGACCTGTGTGGTCCGCCCCAGATTTTCGGGCCGCGCGGTGGCATAGACCCATCCGGCATAGGCCGGGCGAATGTGGTTGGCGTTGATCTCCATGCCCACCGCGGCGAATTTTTCGCGATCAATGCAATAGCTCGCCGCGACCGAGGCGATGGTTTCAGCCAGCGCCACCGAGGCACCGCCGTGCAGCCGCTGGAACGGCTGCCTGGTCCGTTGATCGACCGGCATCCGGCCGCGCACCCAATCATCGCCGCAATCGACGAATTCGATCCCGAGGTGGCCCGGCAGCGCGCCCTCACCCAGCGCGGTCATCGGTTCGAGCGGCGGGCGCTGTCCGCCGCACCAGATCACCGGGTCATCCCTGGCAGCAGGCCGTCGCTAAACGGCCATGCGGGTCGTTCGCTCACGCTGCCTCGGTCACGCGTTTGGTAGCCCGAACACCATCGTAAAGAAACTCGCTGCCCGCCAGATTGATGAACGGAATTTCGCGGACTTCGGACCAGTAATCCTGGCTGTGGCGCCATTCGTGCTTGTCACCGCTGCGGGGCAGCTGATCGATCCCGCGCATCAGGTAGCCGGGGTTGAAATTGTCTTCCTCGATCCACGGCCGGACCGCCATGTTGTGATCTTCGGGGCGCAGCGCCACGTCGATGCGTTTTGCGCCGCGCACGTCCAGTTCGTTGAGCAGCCCGCAGATGAAATCGGCCTGCATATCGACCCGCAAGGTCCAGCTGGCGCGGAAATAACCGAATACCCAGCACATGTTGGGAACCCCGGTGAACATCATCCCGCGGTAATTGATCGTATCGGCCCAATTGACTGCCGCGCCATCGACGCTGAACGGAATATCGCCCATCACTGACAAACGAAACCCGGTTGCAGCAATGATAATGTCGGCTTCCAGCTCCTCGCCTGAACTGGTCAGGATGCCGCGGGGCGTGAAGCGATCGATCGTGTCGGTGACTACATCGACTTTGCCCGCACCGATTGCACTGAACAGATCGCCGTTGGGCACGACCGCCAGCCGCTGCTGCCAGACCCGGTATTTCGGCGTAAAGTGCGGTTCGAACTGAAAATCCTCGCCGCCATAGGCCTTGATGGCCTCACGCAGTTCGGCCACCACCGCCTCGGGCTCATCGTTGCAGCGCTGGTCGAGCAGGTTCTGATCATACATGATCTGGGTCCGGACCACGCGGTGGATGGTCGGTTCATCGACCGCGCCAGCGCGCAATTTGTCGGCCAGCTCGTTCACATTGGGGGCGGCAAAAAAGTAGGTTGGCGAGCGTTGCAGCATGGTCACCTTGGCGGCATTATCGGCCATCGCGGGGATCACGGTTGCGGCGGTCGCGCCCGATCCGATCACGATCACTTTTTTGCCGGTATAGTCGGTCGCCGGATCCCACTTCATCGCGTGGACGAACTGGCCCTGGTAGTCCGCCACCCCGGCCCAGTCCGGCAGATACGGGGTTTCGTGGTTGTAGTAGCCTTGGCACATCCACAGGTAACTGGCGGTGAAGGTGGCGCGCGAACCGTCTTTCCGCACGGTTTCGACCGTCCACAGATTGTGCTCGCTTGACCAGGCGCAGCTAGTGATGCGGTGGCCAAAATGAATCTGCTCGGCAATGCCCTGCTCTTCGATCACCTCGCCCATGTATTTGAGGATTTCGGCGGCGCTGGCGATTGGCGCGCCGACCCATGGTTTGAACCGGTATCCGAACGTGTAAAGATCGGAATCCGATCGGATGCCGGGGTACTTGTGGGTTTCCCAAGTGCCGCCAAAAGTGTCCTTGGATTCGATCACCGCAAAGCTTTTGCCGGGGCACTGCTGCTTCAGATGGCAGGCCGATCCAATCCCCGAAATACCCGCGCCGGCGAACAGGACATCGACGTGGGCCGACTGGTTATCGCTGTGAATTTGCTGTGCTGCACTGGCCATCGCGGTTTCATCTCCATCCGTCTGTCGCGCCTTGGATGGCGCGATCAGTTTCGACTCAGGACGCAATCAGAACATTCCGCGCGATGAAGCGCAAGCACCAAGCGCGAATGTTCGCCAGCCTGCGGCTATTACCCGCCCGCTTGCCACGTCCGGATTGCCTCCAGCGGCCAGACCAGCATCAGTACGTTAAGCGCCAGATTATCGCGGATCATCAGCAGCGTGAACGCCTCGAACGCCAGCCCCAGCACCACGCTGGCCCACCATGGCAAGCGGCTGGCGATCCAGAAGCCCAGCGCCATAAAGCCAATGTCCGCCAGCGAATTGATCACCGCATCGCCCGAATAGCCAAAGCTGACCGTCACCGCGCGGTAGCGATCAATGATCAGCGGTGAGTTTTCGAGCAGTTCCCAGAACCCCTCAAACGCAACCGCAATCGGCAAGGCCCAGCCCGCTGGCTTACCCCCCAGCCAGTGCCAGCGCCGCCACAGCAGATGCGCGGCACCATAAAACAGCAGCCCGTGAATCACGTGGCTGAAGCTGTACCAATCGGCGATGTGCTGGCTGTTTTCGGCGCTCTGGACCACGCCCCACCACAGCTTGATCGTGCCGCAAGCGCAGATCGGAACTCGCCCCATCGCCAGCAGAATGCCGCCGATCGCGAGCCACAGCGCCCCCGCCAGCAGCAGCCCGCGGCGATTTGGCAACAGACTGGTCATGCTGGTTCCTCCATCGGCGGCACGCTGCCGCCTGCGCCCAGCGGCAATTGCAGATAGACTGTGTCCAGCCAAAGTCCGTGTTTGCGCCCAATGCTGTGCATCCGCCCGGCGTGAGCAAACCCCAGCGCGGTGTGCAGCGCGACCGAGCCGGCCTCGCCGCCGCCGATCACCGCAATCATCTGGCGAAA
>JANMBA010000209.1:0-4486 GCA_031360105.1 Novosphingobium sp. | reverse complement strand
ATCACCGGTATCGAGCCAGACTCCCCCGTCTTCACTTGGGACAAGGCATTCGGCGGTCGATGCCGGGTCGCGGAAGTACGAATGCATCACGCTGGGGCCTTTGCACCAGACCTTGCCGATGTGGTGATCGGGCACGGTGCGGCCGTGCTCGCCGCGGATCTCCAGCGCCATGTCCTTGACCGCCTTGCCGCAGTTGACGATCGCGCGGTAGCGCGCCGGGCGCGACAGATCGCGCGGGGTGCCCGACAGGCGTTCTTCCTCGACCAATTCGACCCGGATTCCTTCGCCCGGCGGCATGATCGTGACCGCCAGTGTCGCTTCGGCCAGACCGTAGCTCGGCAGGAACGCGCCCGCCTTGAACCCGGCCCCGGCAAAGGCGTTGACGAAGCCCTGCATCACATCAGGCCGGATCATATCGGCGCCATTGCCCGCCACCCGCCAGCGCGACAGGTCAAACCGGTCAGCGACATTGCTCTGGCTGGAAATGCGGCGCGCGCAGATATCGTAGCCAAAGGTCGGTGAATAGCTCAGCGTGGTGCCCGGATTGCGGCTGATCAGATCGAGCCAGGCGAGCGGACGGCGCGCGAAATCCTCGGTCTTGAGGTAATCGGCCGAGCACTGGTTGGCGATTGGCGAAAGGAAACAGCCGACCAGCCCCATATCGTGATACCACGGCAGCCACGAGACGCAGCGGTCGGTGGCGATCAGCTTCATCCCTTCGCCGTGTCCGGCCAGATTGTTCAGCAGCGAGGCGTGGGTAACCGCGACCCCATGCGGGAACCGGGTCGAGCCGCTGGAATATTGCAGATAGCAGATGTCGTTTGAGTGCGCAGGCGGCAGGGTGCATTCGGGCGCGGCTTGCTGCGCGAAGTCTTCCCACGCGATCCCTTGGCAATTCTGGCGGGCCGCCGCCGCTCCGGCCATTTCAGCGATTTCGGCGGGGTAGAACAGCACTTGTGGGTCGCTCGACTGGAGCTGCACGGCGAGCTGATCGATATAGCTGTCCTTGCCGCCAAAGCTGGTCGGCAGCGGCAGCGGCACCGGCCACGCTCCGGCATAAATCGCCCCGCAGAACAATGCGGCAAATTCGGGACCGGTTTCGGCCACCAAGGCGATTCGGTCGTCTTTTTTCACCCCGTGCGCGATCAGGCGGCGGGCCATCATCAAGGCCTCCTCGCGCAGCTCGCTGAACGAGTAAGGGCGCACCAGATTGCCGCGCGGATCGTGGAAATTCAGCCCGCGCTGGCCGCTTGCGGCATAGTCCAGGGCTTCGCCGAATGTGGCAAAGGTGGACAACCGGCGCGGCAAGTCATCGTGGTTGGGGGTGGGCACCAGGGCCAGAGCAGCAGGTAATGGCGTGGCGTCGATCACTAGCGTGGCGGCGTCGGTCATTGTTAAAACTCGTTTCTTATCAATGCGCCGGGCCGGAAATTACCGCCGCGGCGCATCTTGAACCGTTCACAAACCCCGCATGGAGCCTGCACTGGCCTTTTCCATTTGCCGGTTAGTGTGGCACGAATAAGGCCATGGTAACCAAACCTCGGTCCTTTGAACGTAAAGAGAAGCGCCCGCCCAAGCCGCTCGACGCGCGGCGGTTGAACGATCTGGCGCTGCATTACGTGGCCCGGTTTGCGACCAGCGCGGCCAAGCTGGCGGATTATCTGAAGCGCAAACTGCGCGAGCGCGGCTGGGAGGGTGAAGGCGAGCCGGATGTGGCGGGGCTGACCGAAAAATTTGTCGCCGCCGGATACATCGATGATGCCGCCTATGCCCGCGCCAAAAGCGGCGCCTTGCTGCGGCGAGGGTTTGGCGCACGGCGCGTGGGGCAAGTGCTGAGTGCCGCCGGGATTGCCGAAGAAACCCGCGCGGATGTGCGCGCCAGCGATGCGGCGCAGCGCCGCGCGGCGCTGGCTCTGGCCCGCAAGCGCCGGTTCGGGCCGTTTGGAGCAGGTGAACTTGACCGGCCCGCGCGCGACAAGCAGATCGCCGCGATGCTGCGCGCGGGGCATCCGTTCGACTATGCCCGGGCGCTGGTAAGTGCGGCGGACGAAGCGGCGGCGCAGGACTGGGCCGGTGAAGCCGATGCGGGAGACGACGAATGAAGCGCTTTGCCATCGGTGCCGCGCTGGCGCTGGCCGCCGCTTTGCCGGGTTGCAAGGCCCAGCCCGGCGGCGCTGGAGCGGCGCAGCCCGTTCATGCTGCGTCCGGGCTGGCGGTGATCCCGCTGACAATTACGCATGCCGGGCAAGTCCATCGATTCCGGGTTGAACTGGCCAAAAGTGCCGAACAACGGCGCCAGGGGTTAATGTTCCGCACCACCCTTGGCGCGGACGAAGGCATGCTGTTCCCGCTGGAACCACCGCGCCCGGCCAGTTTCTGGATGCGGAACACGGTGATCGGGCTCGATCTGCTGTTTATCGCGCCGGGTGGCCGGATTGCCAATATCGCCGCCAATGCCAAACCGTATGACGAGACCCAGCTTGAATCGGTCGGCCCGGCCGAGGCGGTGCTCGAGCTGCCGGCCGGCCGCGCTGCGGCGCTGGGGATTAGCCGAGGGGATCTGGTATCGTGGTAGCCAGTGTCAAAAAGTGAGGACAAAATGCGAATTTCCACCATCGCTGCGGTTGGCCTGATCGCCGCGGGAACGGCAACGATTGCCTGGGCAGCCTCACACAAGGTGCCGATGCAGGCGTCCAGCATTGCAGGCACCTATGAACTGATCGACCGCACGTTCGCCAATGGCAAGGTGCTGAAACGGCCAGATATTGCCGCGCTTTACACTATGACCGGCGGCCGGGCGAACCCCAACCTGTTCGTGCGCAATGCCGACGGCACGCTGGCGTCTGAATCTTCGATCATCCGCTACACTTTGACCGCAACCCGGTATTGCGAATGGATTGAATTTACGATCCGCAACAACCTGGATGCGCCGGGTCTGACCAATGTTGCCCCGCCAGTGGCCGATCATTGCACGCCGATCACGGTAGCGCAGGACAAGGTGGTGTTCGCGCCGCCGGGCGAATCGGTCACCACCACATATGATCGCGGCGGCTTTACTGCGATCATCGCCGGACAATTCACCGATCGGTGGCGCAAGGTCAGGTGATGCTAAGGTTTTGATGCGGGGGTGAGGGCAATCCCCTTGCCCCCCGGCCCCCCTTTCCGCTAGGCGCATGAGCCATGGGAATCTTCGGCAAAATCTTCACCTGGTGGGACGGCGCGACCATCGGCACGCTGCTTAACAGTTCAATGAGCGGCGAGCAGGTCGGCACCGATACCCTTGGCAACACCTATTTCCGCGGCAAAAAGCCGTATGGCGCGGGCCATCCGTTTGCCGGGCAGGAACGCCGCTGGGTGATCTACAACGGCGCCAATGATGCCAGCCGCGTGCCGGCCGAATGGCACGGCTGGCTGCATGGCGCGTTTGCGGGTGGTCCCGATGGCGGTGTTCCAGAAAGCAATCTGCCGCCCGCGCGGATCTGGGAAGTGGATTACACCCCCAACGCCACCGGCACCGCCGCAGCGTACCGTCCGGCGGGCGCGCTGGAGCGCGGCGGAAAACGCGCGGCGGCAACCGGCGATTATGAGGCCTGGTTGCCGGAGGGCGACAACACGATGGTATCGCCGGACGCCTGATCGTCATGCGGACCGCACCCGTCCTGCTAATGGCCGCGCTGGCCGGGCTATCGGCGTGTAGCAGCGGTTCGAACGACGCGGCTGAAGCGGTGGCGACCGAAGTACCCAAATCGTTCAACAGCCCCGGCGCGGGGACTACGGCGATTGAGAGCGAATACGGCACTCCGGTCAAGGACCGCGTCGCGACGCTGGGCCTGCTCAACAAGCGCAATAACCTGACGCAGGACGTGGTGCTCAAGGTTGGCGAGGCCAAGCGGGTCGGCAATGTGATCGTCAAGCTGGCGACTTGCGAACGCTCGCTGCCGTGGGAAACGCCGCCTGAAACCGGGGCCTTCGTGCAAGTGTTCGTGGAAGAGCGGGAGCGTGCCGATCAGGCGCTGGCGTGGCACAAAGTGTTTTCAGGCTGGCTGTTCAAGAATTCGCCCGCGCTCAGCGTGGTCCAGCACCCGGTCTATGATGTGTGGGTCAAGGATTGCGCGATGAAGTTCCCGGGCGAGGAAGACAGCCCGGCTGCCGCCGCATCGCCGAGCAGTGCGGCAAACCCGGCGGGCAGCGGCACTGCGCCAACCGGCCCGGCGCCCAAACCTGCGCCCAAACCGTCACCCGCGCCGTCGCCAACCCTGTCCCCCAGCGCACCGCCAACCGGCCGCTGAGCCGCGCGCAGCAGTTCGAGATATTCGGCCTGGCTCAATTCAGCCGCACCGAGCGAGGCCAGATGTCCGGTCATAAATTGGCAATCGAGCAAGAGTGCGCCCGCGCGGCGCAGCGCCGCCACCAGCCAGGCCAGCGCCACCTTTGAGGCATCGCTGGTCCGGCTGAACATCGATTCGCCGCAGAACACGCCGTCAAA
>JANMBA010000197.1:0-2899 GCA_031360105.1 Novosphingobium sp. | reverse complement strand
GGGTTCGAATATCAGACCTGGTTCGGCTTTATGATTTACGCTGATGGCGTACCCGGATCGCTGGGCCGCGGCGGCAGTTACCGGATCACCCCCAGCGACGAACCGGCGATCGGCTTTTCGCTTTATCCCGATCGCTTGATCAATGTGCTGGCCGCCGCCGAGCCGCTGCGTGACAAGCTGTTCCTGCCGCTCGGCCATGATACCGCGCACGCTGACCGCCTGCGGGCCATTGGCTGGCGTACCGCAGCAGCGCTGGGGCCAAGCTGCAATGCTATCGCCCTGGGCTGCACTCACCAGCTTGAGGGCGGGGAAGCGGTGCAGGTATGAATTGCCCGCGCAACCCCGCGCCTTTCAGATAGCGCTCGTCAGTGCCGACCAGCGCGACCAGATGCGCGCCCGCGCTGCGGCCCATCAGCACGATTCGCGCAGGATCGATCCCCAAAGCGGCGGCGTGATCGATCAGATAGCGCAGCGCGGCAGCGACATCGGTGGCCTGATCTTCAACCGTGGCGCCGGGCACCAGCCGGTAATTGATCGCGGCATAGGCATAACCTGCGCCGGTGTAGTGCGGCGCTTTCCATGCGCCGCTGGCATTGTCCTTGCTCCCGCGCTTCCAACCGCCGCCGTGGACGAATACCACCTGCGGGGCCGGGGCTTACGTCTTTTGGGCGGGCCAGCAGTCAAGGTTCTGCAAGGCATCTGACCCATAGCTCGGGCTCTGCTTGCCCGGCGCCTCGGGCGCGGTTGAAGCGGCGTTCTGCTGGCCGAACCGGGCGCGCAGCCGGTCACCTGGGCGCGCTTGCGCCAGGCCGGCGGCAATCAGCGCCAGCGCGGCGCAGGTTATAATCAGCGGTTTCCGCATGCTTATACTCCTTTGGCGCGCAGCCTATGGCGCAAACCTGCCGTGACCAGTCGCAAATTGTCACCGACCGTCGCGCTGCGCAGCCTTGCCCTGCGCGGTCTGTTACCCTAGGGCGCGGCACGGATTTGACGCCTGCGTAAAGGATTCTCCGTGGCCAATGTTACCGTGATCGGTGCCCAGTGGGGCGATGAGGGCAAGGGAAAAATTGTCGATTGGCTGGCCAGCCGCGCCGATGCAGTGGTCCGCTTTCAAGGCGGGCACAACGCCGGACACACGCTGGTCGTTGGCGATCAGGTGTACAAGCTCAGCCTGCTGCCCTCAGGCATCGTCACCGGCACGCTGTCAGTGATCGGCAACGGCGTCGTACTCGATCCGTGGCACTTCCGCGATGAAGTGGCCAAGCTGCGCGGGCAGGGGGTCGAGATTAACCCGCAGAACCTGCAAGTCGCCGAAAACGCTCCGCTGATCCTGCCGTTCCACCGCGATCTGGATGGCCTGCGCGAAGATGCCAGCGGCGCGGGCAAGATCGGTACCACCCGGCGCGGGATCGGCCCGGCTTACGAAGACAAGGTCGGCCGCCGCGCGATCCGGGTCTGCGATCTGGCGCACCTCGGCGATCTGGAGCCGCAGCTGGACCGGATCTGCGCACATCACGATGCCTTGCGCGTGGGGTTCGGCCAGCCGCCGATCGACCGTGCGCGGCTACTGAGCGATCTGGCGGAAATCGCCGATTTCGTGCTGCCCTACGCCAAGCCGGTGTGGCGCACGCTCAATCAGGCCCGCAAGGCCGGCAAGAGGATCCTGTTCGAAGGGGCGCAAGGCGTACTGCTCGATGTCGATCACGGGACCTATCCGTTCGTCACCAGCTCGAACACGGTCAGCGGTACTGCGGCGAGCGGATCGGGGCTGGGGCCAAGCGCGGCGGGCTTCGTGCTCGGAATCGTCAAGGCCTATACCACCCGCGTCGGATCGGGCCCGTTCCCGACCGAGCTGGAGGACGACATCGGCCAGAAGCTGGGCGAACGCGGGCATGAATTTGGCACCGTCACCGGCCGCAAGCGCCGCTGCGGCTGGTTTGATGCGGTGCTGACGCGGCAATCATGCGCGATCAGCGGCGTGACCGGGATCGCGCTGACCAAAGTCGATGTGCTCGACGGGTTTGAGACGGTGAAGATCTGCGTGGGCTACAAATTGCGCGGGCAGGATCTGGATTATTTCCCCAGCCACGCCGCCGATCAAGCTGCGGTTGAACCGGTCTATGAGGAGATGCCTGGCTGGAGCGGGACCACTGCAGGCGCGCGCAGCTGGGCCGATCTGCCCGCGCAAGCGATCAAATACATCCAGCGCGTGCAGGAACTGATCGAAACGCCAGTG
Organism: Novosphingobium sp.; assembly: GCA_031360105.1. Classification (GTDB taxonomy): domain Bacteria; phylum Pseudomonadota; class Alphaproteobacteria; order Sphingomonadales; family Sphingomonadaceae; genus Novosphingobium. The sequence goes on along the minus strand of JANMBA010000197.1, from coordinate 663 downwards.
GCGCTGGTTTCAACCTCTCCCGAGCGGGAAGACACGATTTTGGTGCGCGACCCGTTTGTGGATTGAAGGGGTTGGGTTCAGTCGAACAGCGTCGCGACTTTAGCCAGTACGTCATCAAGCAGCGCAGCGGGAAGCACGTTCACCTTGCGTTCCTGCCGCTCGGTAGTGTCGAGCACGCGGGGCTGATCGCAGCGGATCAGGCCAGTGGTCTTGATCCCGGTGATCTCAACGGCAAAGCCGATCCGCCGGGAAAAATCGCCGCCGTTGGTGATTGGCAAGCCAACTGGAAGTTTAGTCGCAGCGTTGAACTGTGATGACGATACGATCAGCACGGGTCGGTGCTCTTGCTGTTCGCGGCCTTGTCACAGGATCGGCGCGAAGCTCGGAATTCCACCCTACTTCCGCACCACAAATCCATAGGGAATATACAGAAATACCTCGGTATTGCTGACTTGCGCCCAGGCGATTTCGCGGTCGAGGCCGGTTATCTCGGCGCCGTATTCGGGGCTATAGAAGGTGGTTGCGAGCTTGGCGGCGGCGGCGATCCGGCGGTAGATTTCTGACCGGTATTGCTCAGGATTGATAATGGTCAGCGCCAGTCCGCCGATCTGCTTGATTTCGGAACGGCCGGTGGCGGGCACGTTTTTAACGAAGGCGGCGATT
>JANMBA010000186.1:0-4104 GCA_031360105.1 Novosphingobium sp. | reverse complement strand
GGTGGCACTGGCCCCCATCAGCGCGAGGATCATTACCGTCGCATAGAAGATGGTCGGCTGCTCCATCAGGTGCGTGTAATTGTGCGATTTCCACTGGACGCTGTCAGGCAGCACACCTTCCAGATCAGCCCCGCGGCCGCCAGGTTTCGCAGCCGCCATGCCGCCAGGTTGCTTGAAGATTGGCGGCAGACGCGTCGCCGCCAGCCAGAACAACATGACGATCGACCACAGCACCAGCACGGCTGCGGGCGCGAGTATTTGCGCTTGCATGAGTTTTCCCCTCTTATGCTTCCCGGAGGCAAGGTGTTCCGCTATGCTCAGATTGTCAAATGCAACCTAGTCGGCGTTGGCGATGACCTTGGCAAAGGCGGCCGCATCGGTGTTGCCGCCCGAGAGCATGATCACGGTGCGGCCATCAAGGCTGACCTTGCCGACCAGCGCCGCCGCCAGCGCCGCCGCGCCGCCAGGCTCGATCACCATATGCAGAGTTGAAAATGCCCAGCGCTGCGCTGCGCGGATCTCGGCGGGGGTGACCGCCAGCCCGAACGGCACCCGGCCTTTCAGCACCGCGAAATTGATCGGGCGGGTCGCCGGGGTCTGCAAGGCATCGCAAGCGGTGGGCACGGATTGATCGGCCACACCGACAATCTCGCCGCGCTCAAGGCTGATCCGTACATCGTCCCAGCCTTCGGGTTCAACCGGCACGATTGCCGCTTCAGGACAAGCGAGCGATAATCCAGCGGTCAGTCCGCCGCCGCCGCACGGGCAGATGATCCGGGTGGGGCCGTCTAGTCCGCGCGCGGCCAATTGCGCGGCAATCTCCAGCCCGGTGGAGCCTTGCCCCTCGATCACCCAAGGATCGCCAAAGGCATGGACCAGCGTGGCGCCGCTTTGATCGACCAGCCGCTGCGCGACCAGATCGCGGTCTTCGCCGCCCGCGCGATCATACAGCACGACAGTGGCCCCGAGCGCGGCGGTGGCGTCGAGCTTCACTTGCGGGGCGTTGCTGGGCATCACGATGGTCGCCGCGATCCCCAGCCGCCGGGCCGCCCACGCCACGCCTTGCGCGTGGTTGCCGCTCGATACGCCGACCACGCCGCTGGCGCGCTCAGCCGGGCTCAGGTCGCTCAACCGGTGCCATGCGCCGCGGATCTTGAACGAGCCGATTGGCTGGAGGCTCTCAGCCTTGAGCCAGACGCGGGTGCCATTGATCTCGGCCTCAAGCAGCGGGGTTGGCGGCAGCAGCTCGGCGATCTTGGCCGCCGCGCGGGCGACGCCTGTTGCGGTCGGTGCATGCGTTTGTTGTGCGGACATGAAACAATCCTATATGGCCATCCGCAGGCGATAAAGGAGATTCACGGCGTGTCCAAAGTTCTGGTGATCGGTGCGGGCGGGGTCAGCTCGGTCTGCGTCCACAAGATGGCGATGAACGCCGATAATTTCCCCGAGATCCACTTGGCCAGCCGCACGCGCGCGAAGTGCGACGCGATCGCCGCGTCGGTCAAGGAGCGCACCGGGCAGACCATTTCAACTTATGAAATTGATGCCGAGGAAGTCCCCGCGCTGACCCGGTTGATCGAGCAGATCGGCCCCAAACTGGTGGTCAACCTGGCGCTGCCGTATCAGGATCTGCCGATCATGGACGCGTGCCTGGCCGCCGGGGTGCATTACCTCGACACCGCCAATTATGAGCCGAAGGACCAGGCCAAGTTCGAATATTCGTGGCAGTGGGCTTATCAGGAGCGGTTCAAGCAAGCGGGGCTGATGGCGCTGCTCGGATCGGGCTTCGATCCCGGCGTGACCAGCGTGTTCGCGATGTGGCTTAAGAAACACAAATTGAAGACCATTCGCAGCCTCGACATTCTCGATTGCAACGGCGGCGATCACGGGCAGGCGTTTGCGACCAATTTCAACCCCGAAATCAACATCCGCGAAGTAACCGCTCCGGCGCGGCATTGGGAAAACGGCCAGTTCATCGAGACGCCCGCTTTGGGCAAAAAGGTGGCGTTCGACTTCGAAGCGGTTGGCCCCAAGAACATGTACATGATGTATCATGAGGAGCTGGAAAGCCTCGCCAAATTCATCCCCGAGCTGGAACGCGCGCGGTTCTGGATGACCTTCGGCGATGCCTATATCACTCACCTGACCGTGCTGCAGAACGTCGGCATGACCCGGATCGATCCGGTGCTTTACCAGGGCAGGGAGATCGTGCCCCTCCAGTTCCTCGCCGCAGTGCTGCCCAAGCCTGAAACGCTCGGCGCCACCACCAAGGGCAAGACCAACATCGGCGATATCGCCACCGGCGAGGCGCTCGACGGCAGCGGGGACAAGACTTTCTACATCTACCAGATTTGCGACCACGAAGAGGCCTATGCCGAGACCGGCAACCAGGCGATCAGCTACACCACCGGCGTCCCGGCAATGATCGGCGCGGCGCTGGTGATGACCGGTGCCTGGGCGGGTGAGGGGGTGTTCAACATGGAGCAGCTGGACCCCGACCCGTTCATGGACATGCTGATGACGCAAGGCCTGCCGTGGCAGGTCAAGGAACTGGCCGGGCCGGTGGCGTTTTGATGCAATGGCAAAAGCGTTCAAAATTGCATATTGGGTATTTGCGATAGTTGTATAGCTCTCATTAGGTTTTTGCGGCCCGGCGCGCATGATCGATGCGCCACAATGCGGGATGGCTGGGGGATCGTTTAAGAGACTTGGCGCGGCGCAGATGCTTGTGTGTGTTCGCCCATATCGAGGGAATTATTCGATTGATTCACTTCGAATGGTTCGGCGTATTTGTCAGCCTTTCAATCTGTTTCTCGCAGAGGCGCAGAGGAAACAGAGAGCGCAGAGGATTTCGTTGCCATGCAAATCGATGAGATCAGTGCAATCGTCGTCGATGAAGCAATTGGTATCCATCGCGAGCTCGGGCCGGGCTTGTTCGAGATTGTTTATGAATCGGTACTGTTCGGGCGCCTTGCGGCGCGAGGGTTGCGCGTAGCGAGGCAGGTCGCGGTGCCATTGACGTTCGACGGGCAGCATTTCGATGTCGCTTTCAGGATCGATATCCTTGTCGAAGATTGCCTTGTTCTGGAGATTAAGGCTGTCGATCAAATGACAAAAGTGCACGCGCGACAATTGCTGACCTACCTTAGATTGCTCAAGCAGCCCGTCGGGCTGCTCCTCAATTTTTCCGGTGGTACGATGAAGGAGGGAATCCGCAGGATGGTAAACGACTACCAAGCACCATGACCCTCTGCGTCCTCTTCTCTCTCCGCGTCTCTGCGAGAAACAAACAAGGCTGACCTAACAAATGGAAACCAGAGCCGGCGATCCGGGGGCCTTTGCCCAGTTCGACCTTGCGCGGGTCGATAGCCCCGCGTTTGTGGTCGATGCCGCGCGATTGCGGGCGAACCTCTCGGTGCTGGCCGATGTCCGCGACCGGGCGGGGATCAAGATGCTGGCTGCGCTCAAGGCGTTTTCGATGTGGTCGGCCGCGCCGATCATCGGCGAATACCTTGACGGGGTCTGCACCTCTGGGCTGTGGGAAGCGCGGCTGGCGGGGGAGTTCTACGACGGCGAGATCACCACGTATTGCGCCGCCTACAAACCCGAAGACCTCGACGAGATCCTGCGCCTGTCGGACCACGTGGTGTTCAATTCGCCGCAGCAGATCGTGCGCTGCAGCGCGATCATCGCGGCAGCGCGCGACCGGGGTGAGACGTTCGATATTGGTCTGCGGATCAATCCCTTACACCCGACCGGTGAGGTGCCGCGGTACGATCCGTGCGCGCCGCATTCGCGGCTCGGCTTCCCGATTGATCAGCTGACCGCCGAGCATTTCGCGCTGATCGACGGCCTGCACATGCACACGCTGTGCGAGCAAGATTTTGAGCCATTGCGCGAAACCTGGGACGCGGCGTTTGACTATCTCGAACCGTTTTTTGGCCAGTTCAAATGGATCAATCTGGGCGGCGGGCACCATATCACCCGCGCCGATTATCAGCGCGACGAGCTGGTCCAGTTCCTGCTCGATCTGAAGGACGATACCGGCGCCGAGGTCTATCTGGAGCCCGGCGAAGCGGTCGCGCTCGATGCGGGAATTCTGGT
>JANMBA010000134.1:0-10951 GCA_031360105.1 Novosphingobium sp. | reverse complement strand
GGCGTAATGCAGCGCGACAGGCCGCAGTCCGATGAAGATCGCCGCAACTGCGGCTGCACCAATCCAGTCGGTCAGGAAATGTTGCGAAAAGTGCAGCATCGACCAACGCAAGAAGGTGTGCGCGTAGACTGCCGCGGTCACCACGTCGGAGTAGGTCGCGGCGAGCGTAAGGGCTGCGATCCCCGCCACGATCCAGATCACGCCAGTGAGTGGCCTGCTCAAGCTCGCTCCAGGCCGCCAGCGCGCCATCGCCACCCCGATGAGCCAGGCGGGCATCAGGAACAGGACACGCGGGCCGGCCAGAACCAGACCTATCGCCAGCCACAGCGCTCGCCTCGCCCCGCGCATGTAGACCGCCACAGCGAACAGTATGTAATACCAGACCTCGTAGCACAGCGACCAATAGGGCAGATTGAACGCCGGGCCTTCGCCGAGCGGACTTTCACTCATGAACATTAGCGGCAAGATCAGCGCGAGCTGGGTCAGAGAAACGTAGCCGTTGGGAAGCGGCACTACATACCAAGCCCAGGTCACGACAATGGCGTAAGCGCCAATCCCTAGGAAGATTGCCGGAAGTGACACCGGCAAAATCCGGGTAAGCCGTGCGATGATGTAATCGCTCGGCGTAGTCTCGCGCTCGAAAACCGAACTGGCGATGACGAGTCCGGAAAGCACGAAGAAAATGACCACCGCGGCGTGTTGGAAGGCACCGCTGAACGGCCAGGGTCCGCGATAGATCGTGAAGAACACCCCGTGTCCTGCCACGACCATCAGCGCCGCCAGCGTGCGTACCACGTCGAGCATCAGCGACATTGGCGCGTTGACATACGGTTGCGAGGTGCGCGGTGCAGCCATCCAGTTTCCCCCGCACCGCCTTGCCAGCGATATGGTTAAGAATTGGTGCGCATGATCGGCTCCGAAGCGCCGGCAATCCTGCAGGCGGTGGCAATCACGGTGCGTGCCGGGCCGACCAAGGCTGATTTTGACGCGACCGTCGCGCTGCACCCATCAATGTCGGAAGAGCTGGTGTTGATGCGCTAAGTTGCATCTTGCAACCAAACGGCTAGACTCCCCGCAAGATCACGGGGAGCAGACGATGCAACTGAATGGCAAGACCGCCCTGGTAACGGGCGGGACCGACGGGATCGGGGCCGAACTTATCCGGCAATTGCGCGCCAAGGGTGTGACCGTGATCACCCACGGCCGCAATGCCGAGCGAGTGACCGCGACCCGTGTCGGCGGGTTCGAGGTGATCACGGCCGATTTGGCCACGCCCGAAGGGGTCAAGACGCTGACTGACGCCGTGGCCGGGCGCGAGATCGACATCCTGATCAATAACGCCGGGGCCGGAGTCGATCACAATTTCCGCGAAGCAGCGCCCGATCCGGTTGCCGCCGATGCCGCGATCTTCCTCAATCTCGACGCGCCGATCCATCTGATCTGCGCGCTGATGCCGATGCTGCAATCGCGGCCCGAGGCGATGATCGTCAACGTGACCTCGGGGCTTGCAATCGCGCCGCGCGCGGGCGGCCCGGTCTATTGCGCGACCAAGGCGGGCTTGCGCAGCTACACTCAGGCGCTGCGCGCGCAGCTCAAAGGGACGAAGGTTCATGTGCTCGAAGCGCTGCCGCCGGTGGTCGAAACCAAGATGACCGCCGGGCGCGGCGGCGGGAAGATGCCCGCCGCCGAATGCGCGCGTCAGTTCGTCGTGGCGATGGAGCGCAACGCAAACGAGGCCAATGTCGGCATCGTCAAGCTGCTGCAAGTGGTCCATTCGATCTCGCCCGCATTGGCGCGGCAGATCATGCTCAAGTTCTGACGGGAGAATTTCGATGGATGGTACAGTAATGGTCAGCGGTGGCAGCGGCTACATCGCGGGGGAGACGATCCGGCAATTGCTGACCAAAGGCTGGACCGTGCACACCACGGTGCGCAGCCTGTCGCGCGAGGCTGAGCTGCGCGGGCAACTGGGCGGGACGCCTGATACCCTCAAATTCTTCGCCGCCGATCTGATGAGCGATGCGGGCTGGGCCGAAGCGATGGCCGGGTGCAGCCACGTCTGCCATATGGCCTCACCATTCCCGGCGTCGGTGCCCAAAGACGAAAACGAAATCATCGTTCCGGCGCGCGAAGGCGCATTGCGCGCCTTGCGTTTTGCCAAGGCCGCCGGAATCACGCGGTTTGTGATGACCTCGTCATCGGCGGCGATTGCTTATGGTCATGCTGAGGGCAAAGAGACCTATGACGAGCGCGACTGGACCAATATCGATGCGCCCGGCGTCCAGCCTTACGTAAAATCGAAAGCCATTTCCGAACGTGCCGCGCGCGATTGGGTGGACCGTGAGGGCGGGGCGATCGAATACTGCGCGGTGTGCCCGGTGATGGTGCTGGGTCCGGTGCAAAGCGGCGATTTCGCCGCCTCGGTTGAGGTTGTGCTGCGGTTGCTGAATGGCTCGGTCCCAGCGCTCCCCGATGTCGGGTTCAGCATCGTTGATCTGCGTGATATCGCCGATTTGCACGTCCGCGCGCTTGAGGCTCCGGCCGAACAGGTGGCCGGTGGGCGCTTCATCGGCAGTTCCGGTCCGTTCATGAAATTCGCCGATGTTGCCGCCGTGCTGCGCGACCGGCTGGGCCCGGAGGCGCGTAAAGTCCCGACCCGCAAAATGCCCGCAATCGGCGTGCGGATCCTCGCGCTGTTCATGCCAGCGGCCAAGCAGCTGATTGGCGAAATCGGGCGGACCCGCGCGACCAGTTCGGCGCACGCGCAAAGCGTGCTCGGGTGGACACCGCGACCGCCCGAAGAATCAATCGTCGATTGCGCGCGCAGTCTGATCGAACATGGTGTGGTGAAGGTTTGAGGTCGGCCCGTTGACCTGCTGCCGCAGCGTGGCAAGGAAGCATCGATGAGCTTGCCCAAAACCCTTGCCGCCGCGCGGCCGATCGATGGCGGTTTCGCCGCGACCATTCCCGAAGTGTGGATGCAGGGCCGAACCAGCTACGGCGGGTTCTCAGCGGCATTGGCGCTGGCGGCGGCGCGGCAGCTAGCCGGCGATCTGCCGCCGCTCCGGTCAGCGCAGATCAGTTTTGTCGGGCCGCTGGCGGGCGAAGTGGAAGTGCGCGCGCGGTTTCTGCGGCGGGGGCGCAATGCCAGCTGGGTTAGCGCCGAGGTGACCAGCGACGCCGGGGTCGGGCTGACCGCCACCTTTGTGTTCATGGGCCCGGTTGAGGCCAGCACGCTGCATCTCAACACTGTGCCGCCGCCTGCCGGGCTGATCGCGCTGGCCGATGCGGTAAGGCTTCCCGAAGATCGCGGGCCAGCCTTTGCAGCGCAGTTCGACCGGGCGTTTGCCTTGCCGCAGACTGCGGCCAAGCAGCCTGAGCTGACCTGGTGGGCGCGGATCAAAGACGCCGAGGGGCTTGATCCGATGGTGTCGCTGATCTTGCTGGCAGACGCTTTGCCGCCCGGTGTGATGCCGCTGATGGAGGCGCGGTCGCCGGTTTCCTCGATGACCTGGCTGGTCAATCTGCTGACCGCGCTGCCGCAAACGACCGATGGCTGGTTTTTGCTGCGCGCGGCGGGCAATTATGCCGAAAAAGGCTGCTCAAGCCAGGACATGACAATCTGGAACGCCGACGGCACTGCGATTGCGGTGGGCATGCAGGCAATTGCGATTTTCGGTTAGCGGGCCAGCTCGCCGTCGAGAAACGCCGCAACGTCAATCAGCGCGACATCCTTTGCCAGAAACGCTTCGCCAAGGCTGTTGAGCAGCACGAACGGCAGCGTGCCAGCGTCCATTTTCTTGTCGTGGAGCATATGCGCGGTCAGCATCCTGCCGTCGCAATTGAGGCCCAGTTCGGCAATCTCGCTAGGCATCCCGAGTGCGGCAAAGTGGCGTGCGACATGCTCGGCGCTGGCCCGGGGCAGCAGCGCGCGGGCGGCTGAAAAACGTGCAGCCAGGATCATGCCCAGCGCCACCGCCTCGCCGTGCAGCAGGCGGCCTGAAAAGCCGGTCTGGGCCTCCAGCGCGTGACCGAAAGTATGACCAAGGTTCAGCAGTGCGCGCAGCCCCAGCGTTTCGCGCTCGTCCGCCGCGACGATCCGGGCTTTGGCCGCGACCGAATAGGCCACCGCATATTCGCGAAGCGCCGCATCGCCCGCCAGCATCGCCGCGCCGTTGACGTCGCACCAGCCGAAGAACGCGGCGTCCCCCAGCAGGCCGTATTTGACCACTTCGGCATAGCCCGCCTTAAGCTCGCGTTCGGGCAAAGTATCGAGCACCGCCAGATCGGCCAGCACCAATGCGGGTTGGTGAAATGCGCCGATCAGGTTCTTGCCGGCGGGCGTGTTGATCGCGGTCTTGCCGCCGACGCTCGAATCGACTTGCGCCAGCAGCGTGGTCGGTAGCTGGATGAACTGGCAGCCGCGTTTAAGCACCGCTGCGGCAAACCCGGTGAGATCGCCGATCACTCCGCCGCCCAGCGCCAGCACGCAATCGCCGCGCTCCACTTCCTCCGCCAGCAACCAGTCGGTCGTGGCGGCAAGCTGCTCCCAGCTTTTGCTCGGCTCGCCCGGCGGCAGGATCCGCCACGCGGCTTCGTGCCCGCCAGCGTGCAGCGCGTGTTCAACTGTCGGTCCCCAGGCAGCGTGAACATTGGCGTCGGTCACCACCGGCACGCGGCGTTTGCGCAGGCGCGGGCTGCATTGCTGGGGCAGATCGGCGAGCAATCCCGCTGCAACCCGCACCTCATAAGGGCGGCCAGCCACATTGACGGGGATTACAGCCATTCATCCAGGCCTTTCAGAATATCGCTGATCGCGCGGGTGTGCGGGCCGTAGCCGCTTGTCACATGGATCGGAGCTTCAGCATAGGCGCTTTGCCGCTCAGCCTTGAGCCGGGTGAGCACTTCGCGCGGATCGCCGGTTTGGAGCAACGGGCGGTTAGCGTTGCGTTTTACCCGCTCCAGCAACACCTCGACATCGCTATCGAGCCAGACCGCGATCCCTTTGGCCAGGATCAGCGCGCGGGTTTCCGGATTGACGAACGCGCCGCCGCCGGTCGCAATCACCCCGCGCCGACTTTCAACCAGCCGGGTGATCACCCGGCGCTCACCGTCGCGAAAGTAGGCTTCGCCGAATTGCTCGAACATCTCGGGGATCGACATTTGCGCGGCGTGGACGATTTCCGCGTCGGCATCGCTGAATGGCAAGTGCAGCAGGCTCGCCAATCGCCGCCCCACGCTTGTTTTGCCGACACCCATCATGCCGACCAGCACGATCGGCCGGTCGATCCGCCGCGTTAATGCGGCTATATTGTCGGGTGACAGCTCAAGTTCCATTGCGGCCCCGGCTATAGTTAGGCTAACCGGCAGTGCAAGGCTTCGGGCAAGGCTTCGGGCAAGGCTCTGGGCATGGATTGAGTGGAGAGGTCGCGCGTGGTGGTGGAAGTGCGCAAAAGCTGGATGATTGCCGGGGCTGGCCTCGTCTCGCTGTGCGCGCTGCTGGGCTGGGCGTGGCATGATGGCGGTGCACGTCCGCTTCGCGCACTGGCTGAACCCGCGATGTTGCCGCAGGTCGGGCAATGAACCGCGCGCTGCTGCTCTCTGCAGGCGCACTGCTGACACTCAGTTCGGCACTGGCAATCGCACAAGATTCGCCCGAATCGCTGCTCCCGCCTGGGTTTGAAAAGCCCAAGGCCAGTGCACCCAAGCCCGCAGTGACCGGGTCAAACCCAGTTGTTCAACCGATCCCGGCCAGCAGCGGCAGTGCATCCGGCAGTCCTAGTGCGAGACCCGCGGCGCCAAGCTTGCCATCGGGCGCAAGGATCCCGACGTTGCGCGAGCTTGAGACGATGAGTCCCGATCAGCTTGACGAGCTGCTCGGGCTGAAGCCCAAGTTCGATATGCCCGCGGCAGCGCGGCGTTCGATGTTGCAAGTTGGCATTCTGGCCGAGGATGAAGGCGGGATGCCCGCTGGATCGCTCGCCCGCCAAAGTCCTGTGCTGGTCATGGCGGCGCTCAATGGCAACAAGGGCCAATTGGTGTCGCGCTGGGGACATATCCTGCTGCGCCGCGCGCTGGCCTCGCGGCTCGATGCTCCGGCGGGGATGAACCCGGCTGATTTTGCCGCAGGCCGGGCCGCGCTGCTGGTGCGGATGGGTGAGGGTGAGGCGGCGCGCGAACTGGTGCAGGATGTCGATGCCGGTAACTACTCCCCCGCGCTCACGCAAGCAGCGGTCGATGCCTATGCCTTCACGGCCGACATAACCGGAATATGCCCGGTCACGGCGGTAATCGGATCAGTCCGCAAGGATGCCGATTGGCGCGCGCTGCGAGCAATCTGTGCGTCGTTTCAGGGTGACGGTGCCGCTGGTCTGGCGCAGCTCGATCATCTGATCGGGGCGGGCGGCTGGCCCAAGATCGATGTGCTGCTCGCCCAGCGCTATGCCGGATCGGCGGGCAAGGCGCGGCGCGCGGTGAAGATCGAATGGGACGGGGTCACTGACATGAACCCGTGGCGTTATGCCCTGACCATTGCGGTCGGGCTGACCCCGCCGGATGCGCTGATGAAGGACTTGCCCAAGCGTTATGCCTATATCGCCGCGACCGCGCCGATGCTGGGCCTGGAAGCGCGCGCGGCCGGGGCAGATCGGGCCGGTGCGGCGGGGATCTTGTCGAGCGCGGCGATGGTCGATCTTTACGGGCAAATCTATGCGCAAGACGATATCAACGGCGATTGGGCCAAGGCCGCCGATACGCTGCGCACCGCCTATATTGCACCGCAGCCGGCCGATCGGCTGACCGCGATCCGGGCACTGTGGGATGGCAGCGCGGATGATGAAGCGCGTTATTCGCGCCAGGTGCTTACCGCTTATGCCGCCGCGCGGTTGCCGGTGCTGGGCGACTATGCTGCGCAAGCCCCCGAACTGATCGCGTCGATGCTGGCCGCCGGGCTGGATCAGAACGCGCTGGGCTGGTCGGCGCAGGCCGATACCGGATCGCTCGCTTGGGGGCAGCTTGCGGTGGCTTCAGCTTCTCGGACCACCCCGGTCGATGGCTCGGCGCTGTCCAGTTTCTATGGCAACGATACCAGCACCGGATACCGCAAATCGCGGTTCCTGCTGGCCGGGCTGGCCGGGCTGGGCCGGGTTGAGGCGAGTGTTGCTGGCAGCTTTTCCAGCAAACTGGGCGTCGAACTTGAGCGAAAGACCAAGTGGAGCCAGCTGATTGATCAGGCGGCCGAAGTTAACAACCGCGAACTGGTGGTGCTGCTGGCCGGGCTGGGGATGCAGGGCAGCGGCTGGGACAAGATGACCAGCTTCAATTTGTACCACATCGTTGCTGCGTTGAACCGCGTGGGGCTGAGCGCCGAAGCCCGGATGATCGCAGCCGAAGCAGTTGCGCGGGGCTGATATCGCCGCCGCAATCGACTCGTACCTTGCGATGCTCGCTGCCGAACGCGGCGCAGCCGCTAACACGCTGCTGGCCTATCGTCGTGATCTGGAAGGCGCCGAAGAGATCATCGGCGATTTGGTTCGCGCTGATCACGCCGCGTTTGCCTCGCTCGGCGCGGCTTGGGCCGGGCTTGCCCCGTCTAGCCTGGCGCGCAAATGTTCAGCGCTGCGGCAATTCTGCGGGTTTATGCGCGACGAAGGCTGGCGCAGCGATGATCCCTCGCCCGCCCTGCCGCGGCCGCGCGCGCGCCGCCCCTTGCCGCGGCTGCTCGGCCACGGTGAGGTGGCGGCGCTGTTCGAACGCGCCGAGGCTGAGGCGAGTCAGGGACACAGCGCTGCAATCCGGCTGCTGACGCTGCTCGAACTGCTGTATGGATCGGGCCTGCGCGCGACCGAACTGGTGTCCCTGCCATCAAGCGCGGTGCCGCGCGATGCGCCGCTGCTGACTGTAACCGGCAAGGGCGGCCAGCAGCGGTTGGTTCCGGTCAGCAACCGGGCGCGGCAGGCGCTGTCACGCTGGCTGGTGCTGCGCGGTGACAGCGGCAAATTCCTGTTTCCCTCCAGCGCCAAACAGGGGCATCTCACCAGGGTGCGGCTGTTCCAGCTGCTGCGCGCATTGGCGCCGCGCGCCGGGCTCGATCCGGAAAAAGTCAGCCCGCATGTCCTGCGCCACGCTTTTGCAACGCATCTGCTCGAAGGCGGGGCAGACTTGCGGGTGCTGCAAATGCTGCTGGGCCACGCCGATATCGCGACCACACAGATTTATACCCATGTTGACAGCGCGCGGCTGGTCGAGCTGGTCAATACGCGGCACCCGTTGGCGCGGGGCGCCGCCGTTTAGCCCTGGCAGTACGCGCGGCTAGCCGCCGCTTGGCCCTTGCCGGGCGCGCGCCAGACGGCTAGCGCAGCGCAATGATTTCGTATCTCGAATTTGAAAAGCCGGTCGCGGCGCTCGAAGCCCGGATCGCCGAACTGCGCGAACTGGCCAAGGCTGGCGACGTGAATTTGGCGTCAGAAATTGCCCGGCTTGAAAAGAACAGCGCGCAACTGCTGGCCAGCACTTATGCCGCGCTGACCCCGTGGCAAAAGACGCAAGTTGCGCGGCATCCGATGCGCCCGCATTTCGTCGATTACGTCGCGTTGGCTTTCACCGAATTCATGCCGCTGGGCGGTGACCGGTACTTTGGCAACGATCAGGCGATTATCGGCGGGTTTGCGAAATTGGGTGCGGGTGAAAATGGGCGCCGGGTGATGCTGATCGGTCACGAAAAAGGCCATGACACGCAAAGCCGGATCAAACACAATTTTGGCATGGGCAAACCCGAAGGGTATCGCAAGGCGATCCGCCTGATGGAGCTGGCCGGACGGTTCGGGCTGCCAGTGGTGACCTTGGTTGATACGTCGGGCGCGTTTCCCGGAGTTGAGGCAGAAGAACGCGGGCAGGCCGAAGCGATCGCCCGTTCGACGCAGGCTTGCCTCGCGCTGCCGGTGCCGATGGTGGCGGTGATCGTGGGTGAGGGCGGCTCAGGCGGCGCGGTTGCATTGGCCAGCGCCGAGCGGGTGCTGATGTTCGAACACGCGGTCTATTCGGTAATCTCACCCGAAGCGGGGGCATTGATCCTGTGGCGCACTTCGGACAAGGCGCAGGAAATGGCCGAGGCGATGAAAACCACTGCGCAGGACCTGCTGGGACTGGGCGTGATTGACCGAATTGTGCGCGAGCCGGTGGGCGGGGCGCACCGTGAACCGGCAGTGGCAGCGGCTAATCTGGCTCAGGCAATCGGTCAGGAGCTGGACAAATTGGGGCAATTATCGCCCGCACAATTGCTGGTTGCGCGCGAAGAACGCTTTCTTCGCATCGGTGATAATTGAGCGATAAACGCGGGCGTAAGGGATCGTTCAGGCGGTTTGTCAGTTAGTACGCTAACAATCGTCAGATTTACTGAAAAGAGGATCGCACAATGCCATTTGGCCGCACTACCCGTTACATGATCGCTACCGCATTGGTCTTCACGGCAGCTCCGCCGAGCGGACTGACCGCCGCCGCCACCACATCCACCGCTTCAGCGATAAGCGCTCGTGACAAATCCGAAGGTGCCAAGGCGCACCCGCAACTGGTTGCTGAATACGGCGGCGCGATCACCGGCCCGCAGGCCGATTATGTCGCCAGCATCGGCAAGAAGGTCGCGCTGCAATCAGGCTTGAGCAACGCTTCGAGCGATTTCACCGTGACCTTGCTGGACAGCTCGATCAACAATGCCTTCGCGATTCCCGGGGGTTATATCTACACCACCCGCCAGCTGGTTGGACTGATGAACAACGAAGCCGAGCTGGGCGGAGTGCTGGGCCATGAAACCGCACATGTGGCTTTACGCCACAGCGCCAAGCGGCAAAGCAATTCGACCAAGAACCAGATTGTCGGTGTGCTGGGCGCGCTATTGTCGGGTGTTGTTCTGGGTAACAGTCAAGTCGGGCAATTGCTGCAAAAAGGCTTTTTGCAAGGCTCGCAGCTGCTGACCTTGAGCTTTTCGCGCAAGCAAGAGAGCGAAGCCGACACCTTCGGGATCAAATATCTGCGCGCAGCCGGCTATGATCCGCGCGCAATGTCGACTGTGCTGCAAAGCCTGGCTAACCAGAACGCGCTCGATTCCAAACTGCTGGGCACCAGCGATCAGGTGCCAGCCTGGGCTTCGACTCACCCCGATCCGGCATCGCGAGTCCGCACGACCGCCGCGCAGGCGGGCTCCAGTTCCACTGGCGTCACCAATCGCGATGTTTTCCTCTCGAAAATTGGCGGGTTGATCTACGGCGATTCGGCCACACAGGGTTTTGCCGAAGGGCGCAGTTTCAAGCATCCGATCGAAAAGCTGGCGTTTGAGGCGCCGGCCGGGTTCTATCTGGTCAACGGTACGCAAGCGGTGGCGATTGGCGGCCAGTCGGGCAAAGGCCAGTTCACCACTGCGGCGTTCGACGGTAATCTGGATAGCTATGTTGCGGCGCAGTTCGCCAAATTGGGGCAGGCCAATCAGGCTCAGCTAAACCCGTCACAGATCCAGCGCACCACCGTCAACGGGATTCCGGCAGCCTATGCCACTGCGCGGGTAAATTCGGGCAGCAGCCCGGTTGATGTCACGGTGTTCGCTTATCAGTGGAACAACACGCAGGCTTACCATTTCCTGACTATAACGCAGGCCGGACAAAACCCGTTCGATTCCATGTTCGGAACGATGCGCCGCCTGACCGATGCGCAGGCTGCGGCGCTGAAAGCGCGGAGGTTGCAGGTGGTAACTGTCAAATCAGGCGACACCATGCAATCGCTGGGTTCACGCATGGCCTACACCGATGCGCCGCTCGAGCGGTTCCTCGTGCTCAACGGACTGACGACAAGTTCGCGGTTGAGCGCGGGCCAGAAGGTGAAACTCGTCACGTACTAGTCTGGCGGCACGCACAAACGACGGGGGCGGCAGGTTTCCCTGCCGCCCCCGCGCGCTTGTTTTCGG
>JANMBA010000119.1:0-2438 GCA_031360105.1 Novosphingobium sp. | reverse complement strand
GACGAAGATCGGGGTGAAGCCGGCCGGATAGAGGTTGCGGAAATAGGGGTCTTGGGTCGTCGAGCAGCCATTGGCATCGGCACCCGGGGTCGCGTTGTAGTTAAGGAACGTGCGGCCGCACAGCACGATGTCGCCGGGCTGCCGCGTGGCGTGCAGCGTGGTGCCGGTTGAATCGAGGATGGCTGCGATCGAAGCGCGGTAGTTGAAGCTCTCAGAAGCCTTGCTGTTCGACGCATTGCCGACCATGTAGAACTTCGCGTTGTCTGAAAGTTCCAGCTCGCTGTTGACCAGGATCTTCCAGCCGTGGCCAGGCGAGTTGCCCCAGATCTGGGCGGGCAGCGGATAGAACGGCAGCTGGGCGGCATTGGAAGGATTTTTGGTCGCATAGGCCAGCGCGGTCGGCCGGGTCACGCCGCGGCTGGTCTGGCCGTCGTCGAAGAACTCACCCGAAACATTGACGAAAGCGCGCTCACCCAGGCCGAAGCCGACGTTGGCGGCAATCTGATAGCTCTTGCCGTCACCGTAGCGGAAATACTGGCCGTAACGACCCTGGATTTCGATGCCCTTGTCGCGGCGCACGCCGTAGTTCATCACGCCGGCGATGGCGTCTGAACCGTATTGCGCGGTGGCGCCATCGCGCAGCACCTGAAGGTTACCGATCGCGATCGAAGGGATCGAGCCGATGTCCGCACCCTGCGAACCGTAACCAAGACCGGTATCCCCGCCAGAATAAACCTGGACCAGGGCCGAGCGGTTAAGACGCTTGCCGTTGATCATCACCAGCACGTTATCGGCCGGGAGGCCGCGCAGCGAAGGCGAGTGGACGAAGGTCGAGGCATCGGAAATCGAGTTCTGTGCCACGAAAATCGAAGGAACCACGTTCTTGATGACATCAAGCAGGTTCGACGAACCCTGAGTTGAGAGTTCCTGAGCGCTGATCACATCAACCGGCGAGGCCGAATTGGTCGACGAACGGTCGGTCCGGCGGGTGCCGATCACGACTATGCCCGGGGTATCCGCGTCAGCAGACACTTCGGCGTCAGCGGCAGCGGCGGTTTGCGCCAGTGCTGGATCGGTGAGGAAGATCGCGAGGCTGGCGACGGTGGCGGCAAGTGCAACCTTCCGGCTGCGACGGCTTGCGTTAATTCGCATGAAGTTCTCCGTGTTTGGTTTACCCCCCCAGTTCCCGTTTACGGATTTACTGCGGTGCCGCGTGGCTATGTCTTGCGGCGGCCAAGTCAACGCCGATCGGGCGAAGTGCAACGGATTGTTTCAAAAGTGTGGCTTTCGCGCACTATGTGGTTGCGCGCTTAGTCCGGCTAGAGTTCGGTTGTTTTCATCGCAAAGATCGGCGTGTGCGGTTCGTGCGCCGCCATCCGCGTCAGCAGCAAATCAAGTTCGCACTCGGCGATGATGATCCCTTGATGCGCCGGGCGAACAAATCCGGTCGCGATCATATGCTGATTGAACGCCAGCAGGTGATCGTAAAACCCGAAGGCGTTAAGCAGGCCCACCGGCTTGGCGTGATAGCCCAGCTGCGCCCAGCTGACCGCTTCCCACAGTTCGTCCATGGTCCCGACCCCGCCAGGAATCGTCAGAAACCCGTCGGACAGCCGGGTGAAGGCGGCTTTGCGCTCGTGCATATCAGCCACCACGTGCAGCGCGCTGCAATCGTGATTGGCGACCTCACCCGACGTCAGCGCTTCGGGGATTACTCCGATTACTTCGCCGCCGGCCCCCAGCGCGCCCCGCGCCACTGCGCCCATCAGCCCCAGCCGGCCGCCGCCATAGACTACGCCGATCCCGCGCTGCGCCAGATCGCGCCCGACCGCTTCGGCCAGATCAACATAACGCGGATCGGCCGGGCTGGCCGACCCGCAATAGACGGCAATACGGTTCACAACTGCTCCTGCTGAATAAGGCTGGCGGCGATGTTAGCACCTGCCAGAACCGCAGTAACCCCCGCCCACGCGATTGCGCAACGATCTTGGCGCGGGCCGCGCAATGCGCCATGATCGGTGCCGATGACCGCAATTTCGTTCCGCATTGCTCCGGCGCAGCTGCCTCACGCGGCGGCGATTGCCGCAATCTATGCGCACCATGTCGTACACGGCACTGCCAGCTTTGAAACCGATCCACCTGATGCCGCCGAAATGGCTGCACGGATGCGCAAAGTGCTGGACGCAGGCGCACCGTGGCTGATCGCGCTGGCCGCCGATGGCGCCGTGCTGGGCTATGCTTATGCCAGCCAGTTCCGCGATCGTCCGGCGTACCGGCTGACCTGTGAGATCAGCATCTACATCGCGCAGGACCGGCGCGGTCAGGGGCTTGGCACGGCGCTGCTGCGCGCCTTGATCGATGCCGCCAGCGCGGCCGGTTTTCGCCAGATGATTGCGGTGATCGGCGGCGGCGAGGCCGGCTCGGTCGCGCTGCACACC
>JANMBA010000059.1:0-4213 GCA_031360105.1 Novosphingobium sp. | reverse complement strand
CCGGCAAGACTGGGTTCTGCGCGGCTTTCGCCAGTTCGATGCGCCGGTTTGCGTGATCGTGACCTATGACCGGGCCTGCGATGGCAGCGACGATAGCCCGTTCGATTGCGGCGCGGTCAGCACCGCGCTGGTCAACGCCGCCTGGTCGCGCGGGCTCGGCTGCGTGATCAACAGTCAGGGCATCATGCAAAGTCCGGTGGTGCGCGAGCACGCCCATATCCCCGAGGATCAGGTGATCATGAAAAGTATCGCACTGGGTTGGCCGGATGAGAGTTTCCCGGCCAATGCCGTGGTATCGGAGCGCAAGAGCGTAGATGAAGCGGCGGTGTTTGTCGGGTTTGAGCCGTAGGTAGCTGCGTAACGGCCATTGGAGGTCGAAATTTGCTAGCACCCGCAACCTTTGGTATAATCCGGTCGAGGGAGCAGCACGGTTGGCAGCAAGCGATTCAAACAACGGGAATGCGGGCAATGATTTGCTGACCGGACTAGGCGGGCCATTCCTCATTGCCGATAACATCGACGGACCTTTAACCGGGTTGCGCCTGCAACACAGCGAGCAGCGGTTTCGCGCAGCGGTGGACGCGATCCAAGGCGTGCTGTGGACCAATAACGCCAACGGCGAGATGATCGGCGAGCAACCCAAATGGGCCGAGTTGACCGGGCAAACCTTCGATCAATACCAAGGGTATGGCTGGGCCGACGCGGTGCATCCTGACGATGCCCAGCCCACAATTGACGCCTGGCAGGTCTCAGTGCGCTCGCAAACCCCGTTTAACTTCGAGCATCGAATTCGCCGCCATGACGGCCAATGGCGGATGTGCGCGATCCGCGCTGTTCCAGTGTTCGATCACGACGGCAGCATTCGCGAATGGGTCGGGGTGCACCGTGACATCACTGATCGTCACCGCGCGCAAGACTTGCTCGCGCGCAATGCCGAAACATTTCTAACTTTGATCGCTTCAAATCCGTTCGGGATTTATGTGATCAATACCGACTTCAAGCTCATCCAGGCGAGCCGCGGCGCCACCAAGGCGTTTGAAACTATCGTTCCGTTGATCGACCGGGATTTTGCCGAGATCATGCGGATCATCTGGCACGAACCCTTTGCCAGCGAAGTTATTGGCCGGTTTCGCCAAACCTTGGCGACAGGCGAGCCTTACGTCTGTCAGACTACTGAGAAACGCGCCAATATCGACGCAGTGGAAGCCTATGATTGGCGGATCGAGCGGATCGTGCTGCCCGATGGTCAGTTTGGTGTGGTATGCTATTTCTACGACCTGTCAGAGCGCAACAGCTATGAAGAGCAGCTTAAACAGTTGATTTACGAAAAGGAAATGCTGGCACGCGAGATCGACCACCGGGTCAAGAACAGTTTGGCGATCGTCGGGTCGCTGCTGTCCATGCAGCGTAGCGCGACTGCATCAGACGAAACCCGCGCGGCGCTGACCGAAGCCGTCAACCGCGTAGTTGCCGTATCGCGCGTGCATGAGCGGCTGCACAAGAGCCACCAGGTCGGAATTATTGCCTTTGCTGAATATCTGGAAAGACTGTGTAAAGATATTTCGAGCTCGCTCGGCGGGCAAGGCGTCATGCTAGACTTCGCTGCTGAACCGGTGGAATTACCGGCCGAGCAGGCGATGTCGCTGGCACTTATCGCCAACGAGTTGGTGACCAACGCGTTCAAGCATGGTTGCGCTGCCGGAGCCAAGCGGATTGCCGTGACCCTGTCGCGCGCGGCTGAGAAGCTGCTGCTCGTGGTTGCCGACGACGGCGCTGGTTTGCCCGCAGCCACCCAGACCACGTCAGCCGGCTTGGGCTTCAAGGTCATCAAGACGCTGAGCAAACAGCTCGGTGCAGTGTTGACCGTGCCTAAGCCCGGCAGCGCCGCTGAATTCCAGGTGGCGGTGCCATATCAGGCGGCGACAGGCGCGACTGAGGCCTAATCAAAGCCCCGATTTCGCGCGTCAACCAAGGTATCCACGGCGGAAATCTGCGGACCATCGGGCAAACCGCTGCTCTACGATCGCCCCGCGCATCCCCGCCATCAGTGCCTGATAGAAGGTCAGGTTATGCTCGGTCAGTAGCATCGCGCCGAGGATCTCGTTGCTCTTGATCAAGTGGTGCAGATAGGCGCAGCTGTAGTTCTGGCAGCCATCGCAGCCGCAGCGCGCATCCAGCGGTGCGGGGTCTTCGGCGTGGCGGGCATTGCGCAGGTTGACCGGGCCATGCCACGTAAACCCTTGCCCGTTGCGGCCTGAACGGCTCGGCAAAACGCAATCGAACATATCGACCCCGCGTTCCACCGCGCCGACCAGATCGTCGGGTTTGCCCACCCCCATCAGATAGCGCGGCTTGTCCGCCGGGAGCTGGCCGGGGGCATAGTCGAGCACGCCGAACATCGCCGCCTGCCCCTCGCCCACCGCCAGTCCGCCGATCGCATAGCCATCAAAGCCGATATCTTGCAGCGCTGCGGCGCTCTCGCCGCGCAGGCCTTCGTCGAGCGCGCCTTGCTGGATTCCGAACAAGGCCGAACGCTCGGCATGCTCCTCGCCGCCATCAAACCCGGCGCGGCTGCGTGCGGCCCAGCGCATGCTCAA
Source organism: Novosphingobium sp. (assembly GCA_031360105.1). Taxonomy (GTDB): domain Bacteria; phylum Pseudomonadota; class Alphaproteobacteria; order Sphingomonadales; family Sphingomonadaceae; genus Novosphingobium. Next base: position 1,616 of record JANMBA010000059.1, on the reverse strand, counting down.
CTGCATCGATTGCTCGATCGCATCGCGCGGCGCATCGGCGCGCGGGCATTCGTCGAAGGCCATGACGATATCGCTGCCAAGCAGCCGCTGAATTTCCATGCTGCGTTCGGGGGTCAGCAAATGCTTGGAGCCATCGAGGTGGCTGGCGAAGGTTACGCCCTCCTCGGTAATCTTGCGCAGTTCACTCAGGCTCATCACCTGATAGCCGCCGCTGTCAGTCAGGATCGGGCGGTCCCAGTTCATGAATTTGTGCAAGCCGCCCAGCCGCGAAACGCGTTCCGCCCCCGGGCGGAGCATCAGGTGATAGGTATTGCCGAGCAAGATATCGGCTCCGGTTGCCCGAACGCTCTCAGGCTTCATCGCCTTGACTGTGGCGGCAGTGCCGACCGGCATGAACGCGGGGGTGCGAATATCTCCCCGGCGCATTCTGATCATACCCGTGCGGGCCTTGCCATCGGTGGCGGAGATATCGAACTGGAAGCGCGGTGCGGACATGGTGTGCCCGCCCCTAGCTGCGTGCGCCGCCTTAGTCGAGATCGGGCAGCCAGTTGCCGTGGAACCCCGGCGGTACGCGGTGCGGCAAGTGGACGCTGGCAACCGGAGACTTGGTGATGTCGGCCGCATCAAGGATCACCAGATCGGTGGTCTGGCTGGCGGTGTCGATCACATAGCCCATCATCCAGCCCTCACCTTCGGGCGCAGCAGCGCTGGCGGGCACAAATACGAACTCGCCGGGAACGCGGTTGGGGCCAAAGTCGTGGGCCTGGCGCGTGCCTGCCTTGAGGTCGTGGCGGTACAGCGGCTGCGCATTTAGGAACGCCGCGTCACCACCTTCGGGCAGACCAATGCTCCAGACGTACCGGTAGTCCGATCCGAAGAAGCGTTCGTCGGGGCGCGGGAATTCCTGCGCGGTGGCGTCGATGGTCCGGCGATGAACCGATTTGGCGACCGGATCGATGGTCCAGCGTTCAAACCCGATCGGTTTGCCATTGGGGCCTTCTGGTCCTTCGGAAAACATCGTTTCATGCACCGCGCTATCGACGATCACCGTGCCGTCGGCTTGATCGTACGCATTGGCGACATGGAACAGATAGCACGGATCGACATCGCACCAGATGATGTCATTGGCGCTGCCGGTCTTGGGCAGCAAGCCAACCCGGGCGCGGTGTTCGGGATTCCAGCGATAAGGAAAGCCCTGCCCCGCAATCAGCGCGGCCATCGAGAACGTCACCGGCAGATCGAACACCAGCACATAGGTGTCCGTAATCGCGCATTCATGGATCGAAGGCCCGTTGGCGACCGGGATCGCCAGTTCATGCACCACTTTGCCTGCGGGTGAGAGGCGCACATACCAGACCTTGTCCGGGGTGGTCCCGTCATAAGTGATCGCGTGCATTTCGCCGGTCTTGGGGTCTTGATGCGGGTGTGCGGTGAACGGCGCGGTCAGCGTTCCGCCAAAGTCGGTGTAAGCCACCGTCTCAAGGTTATCGTCAAGCTGCGCGGGCGAGGAGCCGGCCTCGACAATCGCGGTAATCTTGCCGCCGATCTGCACAATGTTGGTATTGACCCCATCGCGCTGCGTCCGGCGCGGGCCCGGTGCCGCCTTGGGACCGCCG